>JBDLJM010000183.1 GCA_039714315.1 Bacteroidota bacterium
TTGCGAAACTTGGCGGTAAAAAAAGTTGTCATGGGTAGCCTCAAAAAAAGCCCGACACATGCCGGGCTTTTATTTGTCTTTATTTTTTAGTCGTATTAATCATCGTCGTCATCATCGTCGTCATCATCGTCATCGTCATCATCATCGTCATCATCATCGTCATCATCGTCATCATCGCCGCCATCGTCATCATCGCCGTTCCATCCATTATCATCATAATTATTACAAGGATACTCTCCACAAACAACAGCATGCGATATAAGCCAATCTACCTCTTTATACTTTCCGTTTCCATCGGGGTCATCCTCTCCCCTTACATTAAAGGTATATTTTGTTGCCTTCTTTTCTAATTGCGGCTGTCCGTTTTTACCGGCCTTATAATTATACTGTCCGGGAGATGCTTTTTTGGGTTTCTTTGAACTTGCATAAGTGTGAACTTCCGTAAGGAAATAGCCTTCATCTAATTTATAGGTAACAGAGATATTCCCGTTTCCTTTTTCTTTATAGCTAACTGTTCCTACCAATGTTCCTTTATCTGTATCATTCCTACCGCATGCAGCCCAAAGAGGTCGTGTGAAGTTAATATTATCTTTATCGTGAAGTTTAGCGGCCCATCCCCAGTTAGTCGATATTCCTAATTCAGGGTACTTTTCCGGATTATCCCTTCTTTTTCGGGTAAACACATAACCTTTTTCATCACCCTTATTTCTTTCTTTTTTAAATTTAACAAAAGCAGTTTCACACTTAATATTACCGCTGGGATCAGGATCCGGGTCAGGATCCGTGGAACTACAATCGCCCCATGTAAATTCATATTTACCATTATCACCGGTAATTACAGCAGGATCATCGTCAGCGCTAAATTCTTCCGAGATAATTTCCTTAAACGAACCGTCGGGCATCAGTAAATAAATATAAAAAGTATAAGTGTTTTCACTGTCTACAATGTCGGGATATTCTATACATAAAGGTTTATCCTCGCCCAGCCAACTCTGATTAGAATTTTTCTTTTCATTATTAACCATTTCATCACCAGCAGTAATCTCTACCTTAAATATAGCGGGAAAAGTACTGCCTTTATATGCTTTCTGACCTGAATATGGCGATCCGTTTGCATGCCATGCCTTATGATTATCTACGCAAACATCGCCTTCGAAACAAAGGGTTTTGACCTTAATTTTATTAAAATCTATCCACGAAAAACCAAATTCATCATAGCTGTATTCCTCAAAACACAGTACGTCTACATCTACAGGGTATTTTTCAAAAGCAACAACCTCGAAATCCTTACTGACTCCTTCAATTCCCCATAATTCCTGATAAGCAGAACCATTGGACGGTGCCAGCCAAATCATTTTCATATCTTTATCATAAACGGCAAAATACTCAAGTGTATGTTTCCCGACAGCCATTTTAATAACTTCGGTTTCGGTACCATCATTTAAGTTTGGTAAAACATCCAATAAATATTCCTCACCGTCTATAACAGCCTTTACATGAGCCGGCAGTTCGTCCGAGCATGTTGGTAAATCATCTTTATCGAGATCTGATTTTTTATTATCGTCTGAAACATTAACTATTCTGAATGATACATCTTGTAAGGTATCTTCTTCGGGAGGTCTCTCGCATGATGAAAATGTGAGAAAGACTATAGCAACAAGCGATGTTACTAATTTATTAAAACATCTCATTATAGTAGCTTTTGTGGTTAACTAAACGCAACTATAAAGATATGAATTTTCCTTTAAGTAACAATGAAAACCAAGCACAACATACAATTTAAACACCTGCATGTCAGTTAATTAAACAAATTAACAAACAAAGAAATCAAATATCCTTACTCCCGGGTTTATTACATTTATCACCCTGGCTTTTTCATCTGTTAACATCGTTTATTAGCTATGATTTTCATCTCTAATATGAGTTAACTCCTTTGATTTTCATACTTCAGCATTGATATATTACTCTATCTTTTTCTTCCAGTTTTTTGAACATATTAATCTTACAACAAACAAAATATATAACATATTATATAATTTACATTTTGCCTAATGTAATATTTTACTTACTTTAGATCTAATTAAAAACTAATTAACCCTCAATAATCCAATATTATGAGAAAAGTTTATTTATTATTAGCATCAATCATGTTAGTCGCAACATCTTGTGATAAAAATGATATCGCAGACGAAGCAGTATTAAAATCATTTAATGTAAAAAAATCTTCTGGTACTAAAATGTGTACTACTATTCAAAGTGCAACTCTTATGTACAATTCAGAGCATTATTTAGCTGACGAAGCATTATCGCCGGGATATGATATTTTTGGCTATAATTACCAGGCTCACATGTTTAATGGCTCTTATGCCGATGCCTATTTAGGTAGGGCAGGATCGGCTTTCCCACCTTATAATGGCGATGATGAATCATATTTGTCTGAAAATCCAGATGCTGAAAGTCATTGGGTTTGGCCATATCGTAAGATTAATTTAATTATGAAATGGAATGATGCATGGTTATCCAACA
Organism: Bacteroidota bacterium; assembly: GCA_039714315.1. Classification (NCBI taxonomy): domain Bacteria; kingdom Pseudomonadati; phylum Bacteroidota; species Bacteroidota bacterium. The sequence continues at coordinate 2,527 of JBDLJM010000183.1, forward strand.
AAGATTGTGATGGGGATGGAAAATTAGACAGGCATTTTGGTTTTGATTCTTATATCGGCTCTGGTGCTTGGTTAACTAATCATGAAAAAGGACACTATATTGATGATGATGGTGTTGAAAGAACTTATACTTATTTTGTAAAAATTGTTGCTGCTCCATCTGATGCTTATGTTGTTGATGGAATTTGGTATAGTGCTGACGATACAGAAATTGGACCAGTTATTTGGGGATCATTTGCTATTATTCAAGAACAAGCTACTGGAGATATGAGTGATGTTGTTGAAACTTACAGGAGCAAATTCAAAACCGGTTTAGGTAATTGGTAAAATAAAGACTTTTAATAAAAAAGAAGACTGTTAATAATAGCAGTCTTCTTTTTTATTGTCTATTACTATCACGTAACTATCACAATTTCAAACTCTTCAACCACATACACACTACATATGATAACTTCTTTTAACCACAAAACTTAATATTTTTTGTCATCTCATCTCCTGTCAATCATGCTAAAGAGCGTGACAGGATTCTAAGGCATAAATCAAATAGTATAATATTTCTAAATCAGGTTACAAACTCTAATCCGCAGCCTCCTGCATCTTATTAGAATATGGCCTCATACGCTGCTTATAAACTTCAAATCTCGATTTTGTAACTTTTACAGGCCATGAGTTATTTTCCGTATTTATATCTGACGTTTCCTGATACTTATCAATTTCAACAGATTTAAGTTTTTTGTCGAAATAGAACACTTTAGTGAACTCTTTTTGATTATAGCGCCATATTTGTGCGGGAAGCTTCTCATCAAGCTCACTGCCATCCTCAAATATAAAACTAAGTAAAACAGGCATTATCAGCTCTCCGTTATTTTTAATTTTCAGCTCATAGAAGTAGTTAGAGTCATTCATAGCCCTCTGTTCTCCTTCTTCGGTTTGGGTAGTCATATACTCGTATGCATTCCTGTCGTATTCGGTTACAGCATATTTATCATAGCTATTATAAAAATCCAAAGCTGCAGTATCTTTTTCCACATAGGTTTTAATTCCGGCCTTACGGTTGTTTAATGTGGTGATATTTTGGCTAACTTCCTGACTGCGTCTAAATTCATTTTGCTCTTCGGGATTCTGGTTATTTACCTGTATCTCTTTTACCGAAACCAACTCTAGATCCAGATTTTTATTAGAATAAAACCATCCTCTCCAGAACCAGCCTAAATCTTCACCTGAAGCATCTTCCATAGTCCTGAAAAAATCTGCAGGTGTAGGATGCTTAAACTTCCAGCGATTTGCATATTCTTTAAAGGCAAAATCGAATAGCTCCCTACCCATAACAGTTTCCCTTAGTATATTTAACGCTGTAGCAGGCTTATCATAATTATTTTTATAATAATCTCTTGCATAATCCGAACGTGTCATCATTGTTGCCTTATTAGTAGCATCGGCTTTCATAAAAGGAACAATAGTAGTGGCATGCCCCCTATTTACAGGAAAATCTTCCTCCCATTCCTGCTCGGCAACAAATTCCAAATAAGAATTTAACCCTTCATCCATCCATGCATATTTCCTTTCATCCGAATTTATAATCATCGGAAAATAGTTATGCCCCACTTCGTGTATAATTACTTTGATCATTCCATACTTTACCCATTCAGGATAAGTTCCGTCGTATTCAGGGCGTCCAAAGTTCCAGCAAATCATAGGATATTCCATTCCCTGATCTTTTGCATTTACTGAAATAGCTTTGTGGTATGGATAGTCAAAAGTATATTTAGAGTAAGTTTTTAAAGTATGGGCAACAGCTCTGGTAGAATATTTTTCCCACAGCGGGTTTCCTTCTTTGGGGTAATAGGATACTGCCATTACCGTTTTGTTTTCCAGTTTAACAGCCATTGCATCCCAGATAAATTTTCGCGAACTTGAAAAGGCAAAATCTCTTACATTTTTTGCTTTAAAATGCCATGTTTTACTTGCCTTACTCCTACTCTTTTCAGCTTTTTCAGCCTCTTCCTGAGTTTGTATTACTACGGGTTTATCGAAAGTATTACGTGCTTTATTTAAGCGTTTTCGCTGTGTTGAACTCAATACAGAAGTTGGATTTTGCAGCTCTCCGGTTGCTCCGACCAAATGATCGGCCGGCACGGTTATTTTCACATCATAATCGCCAAAAACCAATGCAAATTCACCGGCTCCCAAAAACTGGCTTGTCTGCCACCCTTCCCTATCATTATAAACTGCCATACGCGGAAACCACTGGGCAATTACATAAATATTGTTAGCATCTTCAAATGGTTCGTATCCCGATCTGCCTCCGTATTTTATATAATCATTTATATTATACTTCCATTTTATTTCAAACTTAAAAGACTCTCCCT
>JBDLJM010000184.1 GCA_039714315.1 Bacteroidota bacterium
TCTTTCCTGCCTGACTGAGTCACGCAGGCAGGTATCTTTAGCCTTGAATACCTATAAATCCCTCTTCTTAACAATATAATACGAGAGGTAGATAAAAATAACAGTATAACCCAAAGTTATAAATACATCAGTTAGATCTACTGAACTATATGTAATGTTTCCAAAAACTTTATCGGCATTGGTAATCCTGGTGAAGGGTTCGTGAATTAGGTTCGACATTGCTTGCAGGGGAAGTATTCTATCCCAGCCTTCGGGAAGAACCTTATATTTCATTAGTGGTTCTATAATTGCTGCCCAAATAAAAAGTGTTGCCAATGAAAAACCGGTTTTCTTAACAAAGAATGCTATAAGCATAACCATCGAAAAGAATGCAACAAGTTTCAGGAAATAGGCAAAAATAAATGATGATTTCATTATGATTATATCCGGCTCAAGGAATGAAGACTGGGTTAAGCCGATTATCATAATAATGGCAAAAACAAAAAGAGTTGATATTCCTGCCAAAACCATCATCATTAATACTTTCGATGCTATAAACTCTTTTTTGCTCAAACCGTCTATCAGGTTTTGTCGTAATGTACGGTACTGATACTCATTAGTGATGAAAGTGATGATAATTATAGCGAGAATAATTTTAAAAAATGCGGCTATATAAGTTATGTTTTGCCAAATGTTAGGGAAATCAAATACGCCTATATCACCAAAGTTCATATTTATACTTTCAATGTCTACTCCAACACTCCCAATGATCCATGCAAAGCCGGCCAGTGCCAGAAAGTAAAAAAATGTGAATATAAAAAAGGCGTTATTTGTTTTAAGTTTTCTGTATTCTATACTTAATAATCGTAGCATGCTTATTTACCGTTAGTGATTTCTAAAAATTTGTCTTCGAGGCTCTGTGTTTTTATTACCAGATGAGAAGGGAAAATATTATTTTCGAATAAATATTTGTTCATTTCTTCGCCCGAAACATTTTCTATTATTTCTGCTGTTACCTGACCACCTTTTATTTCAATAGTTCCAAGTTTTGGATGTTTTGATAGAATTTCCTGTAGTTCAGAGAGGTTTTCTGATTTTACTTCTATGAATCCGTTATTTTTGTTTACCGATTTTATATCACCCGAAAACAGAATTTTACCTTCTTTCAATACCACTACATGCGAACAGACTTTTTCAACTTCATCCAGCAGGTGAGAGGCAAGTAATATTGTGGTTCCCTGTTCCGCAATTTCTGTAATTAAGTTTCTTATTTCGGCAATTCCCTGTGGATCTAAACCGTTTGTCGGCTCGTCCAAAACAAGTACTTCAGGGTTGTTTAGAAGAGCTGAGGCTATAGCCAGACGCTGTTTCATCCCCAGTGAGTATGTTTGAAACTTATCGTTTTTTCTTTCGTACAGGTTTACAAGTCGAAGTTTTTCTTCAATTAAGTCGTAACTGACCTCTTTTATATCGGCAACCAGTTTTAAATTTTCCTCACCGGTCATATACGGATAGAAATTGGGGTTTTCCAATAATGCTCCGATTCTTTTTAGGTGTTTATGTGAGGGTTGTTGAGAAAACCAAAAGTATTCACCCTCTGTTCTGTTTATAATGCCAAGGATTATCCCCAATGTTGTGGTTTTACCGCTTCCGTTTGGACCTAAGAGGCCATAAACGTTCCCTTTTTTTATTTCGAAACTCACATTATTAATAGCGTATTTGGAGCCATACTTTTTGGAGAGTTCTTTTATAGATAATACTGTTTCCAAGTTGATTTGTGTTAAATTTAAGTCAATTATTAGTGAGATATTATTTCTAAAGAGACGAATATAATTTAAAATTGTAACATATCATTGATTAAAATTTTAGTTCATTAGTTATATTTATTTAAGTTTGTGTGAGAGTTTATACTAAAATACTCTCAACCCTATCAAACTATTGAAAGTTTATGAAGCAAAAGATAGATAATGCATTTAGGTACAATAATACAATTTACAGAGTTATTGTACTGCTAATAACAATATCACTGATTACTTATTGGATGCCAAAAGGAGGACAATTCGATTTTGAATATCAACAGGGGAAACCATGGTTATTCGAAGACTTGTTAGCGCCTTTTGATTTTGCAATATCCAAGTCGGATGAAGAGTTGAAATCTGAGGTTAATGAGGTTAAGGCTAAATCGAAGTTATATTTTGTATATGATGAAAAGATCAGTAACAATGTATTTGAAAACTTTAAAATTAAAATAGACAGATTAGGGAGTGAGAGAGCTTTTGAAGGTAAATACCTTAAAAGGATGTTGAAGTTTGGTGAGGAGCAACTTCAAACAGTTTACCAGTTTGGGATATTGGCAAAAGACGAAACTCTTAAAGTACCTAATAAAAAGCGTAAAGTAATATTGCTGAAAGACAATATAGCCAATGATATAAGTTTTGAAAATTTCCATACAATCAATTCGGCTCTTCAATATATAGATCAACGCATATATTTTTCGGAATTTGTAGATGATAAGGCTTTTTTTGATGAGATATTTATAGGGGTCTTACAACAAAATGTTCAATACGATGCCAGCAAGACCCAGACAGGAATGGAGGAGGAGATAAGCAAGATTTCTCAGACCAGAGGTTTTGTGGCACAAAATACGAGAATAATTTCGAAGGGAGATATAGTTGAAGGCGAAGCCCTGAATAAACTTAACAGCCTAAAGGCCGAGTATGAGTCGAAAGTGCTTAGTGAAAGAGATTATATATGGATTACTATAGGTCATGTTATTAAAGTTTCGGTATTATTAATAATGCTACTGCTTTTTCTGTTTCAGTTCAAGCATGATGTTTTTGATGATAATAACAAAACATCGTTTGTATATCTTAATTTATTGATGATGGTTGGGATGGCTGCAATGGTAATTCATTATGAGCCAAAGCTTATTTATATTGTACCGGTAAGTATAGTTCCGATTGTTCTAAAATCATTTTTCGATTCAAGGCTGGGTTTAATGACACATATTATTGTTGTTCTTCTGATAGGTTTTATGGCTCCCAATCCTTTTGAATACAGTTTTATACAAATTTCAGCGGGTATAGTAACAGTGTTAACCGTATCAACCGATCACAGGCGTGCCAGTATGTTTATTTCGGTTGGACAGATTACCATGATTTACTTTATAACTTATTTTGCCTATTCAATTTCCCAAACAGGAAGTCTGACAGGACTTAACTACATGAACTTCTTATTTTTTGCAATAAATGGATTATTGACTCTTTTTTCACAGCCATTGATTTATTTGTACGAGAAAAGTTTTAAGCTTGTTTCTGATGTATCCTTACTGGAATTGTCCGATACAAATAGTGAACTGATGAAAATGTTGAGCGATAAAGCACCGGGAACCTTTCAACATTCGTTGATGGTAGCAAATATTGCCGAGTCGGCTGCAAACGAGATTGGAGCTAATGCACGATTAGTGCGTACTGGAGCCTTGTATCACGATATCGGAAAAATGAATAATCCCTTATTTTTTATAGAAAATCAGCAAACACATGTTAATCCACATGATGAATTAGATCCTAAAGAGAGTGCCAATATTATTATTAATCATGTGTTGGATGGGATTGAAATAGCTAAGAAGTACAATATTCCGGACAGGATTATTGATTTTATCAGGACTCATCATGGAGCATCAATGGTCTATTATTTCTATAAACAGTATGAAGAAACTTCGAATGATACATTGTTGAGTGATAAGTCTTTTAGATATCCGGGACCAATACCATATTCGAAGGAAACAGCCATACTGATGATGTCTGATGCTTTGGAGGCTGCATCCAGAAGTTTAAAAAGCTATGATTCAAAGTCTATTGGCGGATTAGTTGATAAGATTGTTTCAAAGCAAATGGAAGAAGGCCAGTTTTTAAATTCTAATATTACTTTCCGTGAAATAGAAATGGTGAAACGGGTAATCACTAAAAAACTCCTTAATATTTACCACGCAAGGATCGAATACCCTGATTAAATAAGGTGTTTACGTTTTTTTTTACTATGTAAATATGTGTTAATGAGATTGCTGAAAAAAAGCTTGTAAAAAAGTACTAATATTGTTTGCACAGTATTAAAACACGCGTTACATTTGCACTCGCAAAAACAAAGAAACAGAGTTCTTAAAAATACTGAATAAATAAAGAAATTGGAAAGGTGGCTGAGTGGCTGAAAGCGGCACCCTGCTAAGGTGTTATACTCGCAAGGGTATCGGGGGTTCGAATCCCCCTCTTTCCGCAAATCTTTTTTTAGTTGAGATTTTAGTTTTAAGAAGCGTAGAAAGTTCACTTTCTTAAACTTCGTAAACTAAAAGATCGAAAAAAGATTTGATTCAATAAGGAAATGTTAGGATATGTAATCCCCCTCTTTCCGCAAATCTTTTTTTAGTTGAGATTTTAGTTTTAAGAAGCGTAGAAAGTTCACTTTCTTAAACTTCGTAAACTAAAAGATCGAAAAAAGATTTGATTCAATAAGGAAACCAAGGGATCGCGTAGCAATCCCCATCCTTAAAGAAATTTCTTAATTTATTACATGGTCAGGTCACGTAGCTCAGCTGGATAGAGCATCTGCCTTCTAAGCAGACGGTCACAGGTTCGAATCCTGTCGTGATCACAGATAAATGAAATAAAGTTTACTTTAATTTCATTTTCAAGATGGACGACAAAGGTTGCTTTAGCAATCCTGTCGTGATCACTACACCATTCGGGGTGTAGCGTAGCCCGGTTATCGCGCCTCGTTTGGGACGAGGAGGCCGCAGGTTCGAATCCTGCCACCCCGACAAAACACAATCCCTTTTGAACTTTGTTCAAAAGGGATTTTTTGTTTCCAAAAGTGTCGAAAGCTCGCTTTCGTAAAACTTTTG
>JBDLJM010000185.1 GCA_039714315.1 Bacteroidota bacterium
TGGATGGAACCAACGGATTATCCTCAGGGAGCAGAATTATATAAAAGTGATTTAGATGGTGGAAACGTCGTACGTTTAACCGATAATGATTACTATGATGCTGAAGTTGGTTATAGTCCTGACGGGAAAACAGTTTTATTTACAAGACAAACAGACTGGAAACTTGATTTGTGGACAATGAACCCTGATGGCAGCAACCAAAAACAAATCACATTTACACCAGATTGGCAGGAAGGTGGAGCTTTCATCATGCCCGATAATAAAACTATCATCTACCGTGCCTGGAAAAAATCGGAAGAAGGTCTGGAGAAAAAAGACATGCACCTGTTTACTGTTGATGTTGATGGTAAAAACATGAAACAAATTACTCACGAAAGCGGAACTCACTGGGCTCCTTACCCTGCTCCGGACGGAGAACATGTTGCATATATCACTGTTGTTCCTCCTCACAATTATGAGCTGGTATTACTTAATTTAAAAACAGGAAAAGAAAAGCAATTAACATACAACAAAGGATTTGATGGTTTCCCTGCATTTTCGCCTGATGGAAAACTACTTTCATTTTCTTCTAGCAGAGATAATGAAAAAGGAGACAGGTCCCTTAAACTATTTGTGATGGATATATCATCATTAAATCTTGGAAAAAAATAATTAACCTTTGGTTTAACCTAACTTTATAAAAATAATTATATGCTAATAAAAAGAATTATTCCTGCAGTTGCTCTAACCGGACTACTGGGAGTAGGAGCTTGTGGCAGCCTCAACAAAACAAAAGATGAGGCTCCAAAAACAAATCCGGAAATTACTGTTACTGATTTATCAGAGTACATTAATGTTCTTGCATCCGACTCTTTATCAGGTCGTTTACCGGGAACTCCGGGCGGAATTAAAGCCGGTGACTATATTGCAGGTAAGCTTAATGAATTTGGTGTAAAACCGGGAGGAAGCGATGGATTCTTTCAATATTTTGATGTGGTAACAGCTTCAGAAGCACCCGTGGAAGAAAACAACTTAAGCGTTGGTGATGAAAATGCCGAGTTAAACAAAGATTTTATTCCTTTTTCTTATTCAAGCGATGCAGAGCTTGATGCTCCTGTGGTTTTTGCAGGATATGGTTTTGACATAGAGCAGGACAGTGTTAATTGGCAAGACTATAAAAATATTGATGTTAAAGGAAAATGGGTTTTGGTTCTTAGAAACGATCCTGAAATAAGAAATCCAAATTCAGTATTTATCCCATATTCAGGAGAAAAATCAAAGGTTCTTACAGCTAAAGAAGAAGGTGCCAAAGGTATTTTATTAGTAGCCGGAACTAAAGTTGCAAGAAAGGACAAACTTGTTGAATTGGTGAAAGATCAAACCGAATCAAACCTTGGAATTCCAGCTTTAAACATTACCCGCGATTTTGCAAATAAAATTCTTAAAGCAAACAATACAACAATCGAAGAACTTGAGACTGGCTTAATTACAGAAATGAAGCCAAATTCTTTTGATTTAAAATCAACAGTTAAAGCAAAATCTAAAATTGTATTTAAAAAAGTTCCTACACGAAATATTGTAGGTTTAATTGAAGGATCAGATCCAAATCTAAAAGAAGAATACATCGTTATTGGAGGTCATTACGATCATTTAGGAATGGGAGGAGCCGGAACTTCATCCCGTGCGCCTAAAGAAAGCGCAATTCACTACGGAGCCGATGATAATGCATCGGGTGTTGCTGGTGTTTTGGAATTAGCCGATAAACTTAACTCAGAAAAAGGAAAGCTTAAAAGAAGCGTAATTGTTATTGCCTTTGGTGCTGAAGAAATAGGAACTATCGGTTCAAGATTCTTCACAGCTAACCCTACAGTTTCTAAAGACAAAATAAAAGCAATGGTCAACCTTGATATGATAGGAAGACTAAAAGACACTAAAGACATGACTGTTAGTGGTGTTGGAACATCAAAAGAAGGAGAAGATCTATTGCAGGAAATTCTAAAATCAGAAGAAAGAGATTTAGTTTTAGGTCTTGAATACAATGGTTTTGGAGCATCTGACCATGCTAACTTCTATATCGAAAATGTTCCGGTATTCTTCATCAATACAGGGGCTCACGACGATTATCATACACCACGTGATGTTGTAGAAAAAATTAATTTCAACGGACTTCTACGTGTAACTGATTACGCTTTCGATTTAACCGAAAACGTAATAAACAGAGAAAACAATTTAACATTCCAGGAGGCAGGACCAAAAGGAAAAGCTAAAAACACACGTGGCGGAAGAGTTAAAATGGGAATTATGCCAAACTTCGGTAAATCTGACAATAACGGATTAAGAGTTGATGCTGTTACCAAAGGATCTGCTGCCGACAGAGGCGGAATGGAAAAGAAAGATGTTATTGTAGCTATCGCCGGAAAAGATGTTCACAATATTTACGAATATATGGCAAGAATGGGTAAATTACGTCCCGGACAAACTGTAATGGTGGATGTTATGCGAGGTGATGAAAAATTAGTCCTTATTATTCAATTGGATAACGATTAAATTTAAACGTAGTATAATCCGTCATCTCGACCGAAACGCAGTGAAGTGGAGAGATCTCATGATAGAAACTATAAATTATCAACAGATTCCTCCACTTCGCTATCGCTTCGGTCGGAATGACGATAAAAAATAAACAAATATTAATAAAACATGAAAAAATCAAACCTATTCATAGCAATAATAATGCTATTCTCAACAGTTACATTTGCACAGGACAAACCTGCATATAAACTGTACAGCAACAAAGGAAAAGAAGTTAAATACTCAAAAATGGTTAAAGACTTAGCCGATTCCGATATGATTTTCTTCGGAGAGTATCACACAAATCCAATTTCGCACTGGTTGCAAATAGAACTTGCAAAAAGTTTATTCGAAGAAAAGGGAAACAACTTATATTTTGGAGCTGAAATGTTCGAAAATGGTAATCAACTGGTTTTGGATGAATATCTGGCAGGATTCTACCCGGAAAAAAAGATGTTGGTTGAAATAACTCAACTATGGGGTAACTACCAAACAGATTACAAACCTTTAGTTGAATTTGCAAAGGAAAAACAACTTCGTTTTATAGCAACAAACATCCCTCGTCGTTATGCATCAATGATTAACAAAATGGGAATGGCTGCTTTGGATACATTAAGTCCCGAAGCCAAAGCTATGATCGGACCTTTAAAAGAGCATTTCGATGCCTCTGTTTATGAAGACATGAAAGAAAAAATGGGTGGTCATGTACCTCCAACTATGGATAAAATCCAGATGGCTCAGGCTGCAAAAGATGCAACAATGGCTAAGTTTTCTGTAGAAAGCCACAAGGAAGGAACTTTACTGCTACACCTCGATGGTGCTTATCACTCTGATTATTACAGAGGTACTGTTTGGTGGGTTAACCAAATTAAGCCGGGATTCAATATTAAAACTATTACAACAGTATTGGAATCGGAATGGGCAGAAATGACCGATGAGCAAAAGGAAACAATTGCAAATTATACAATAGTTGTTGCTGATAATATGACGCAGACCAAAAGATAAATTTTGTTGCTAGTTTCTGGTTGCTTGTTACTAGTTAATCGGCAACCGGTAACCTGCAACCAGTAACCAGTAACCAGTAACCAGTAACCAGTAACCAGTAACACACAACCGATGAAACTAATTTCTACTATAATCATCTCACTATTTTTATTCTTCACTAACACAGAAGCACAAACAATCGGCACAAAAGAAGCCGGTTTCGCAGATGGTGAAAATCCAAGGCTGGATAAGCCCATAAGGATGGCTCCCTATAAAGACGGAGCGATTTTATTTGTAGATTTTAATAACAATGCTATTAGAATTGCAAATAAAAACGGAACTGTTGAAACAATAATCGGAGCACCTGACAGAAAGGGATATAAAGACGGCTGGGCAGATGAAGCCCTTTTCGCAGGAATACACGGAGTTGCCTACGATGCTGAAAATGATATTATTTACACCGTAAGTGCAAGCAATAACGTAGTAAGAAAAATTCACAACAGAAAAGGCGGATACTATGTAGAAACCATAGCCGGAAATCAAAAAGAAAAAGGATTTAAAGACGGGCCGGCACTAGAAGCAAATTTCAACTCGCTTCATCAAATTTTACTGGGAAAAAACGGTGAAATTTTCGTTTTGGATATAGGAAATGCAAAAGTTCGTATGCTTAAAAACGGTATTGTTTCCACCATAGCAGGAAATGATGATACCTCTCATCTAAAAGCCGATTTTAAATACCCTATAGATATGGCTTTCGACGTTAACGACATCGTTATCTGCGATGCCGGCAACATGAATATTTACAGATTGATTCAGGGCAAAGAAATTGTAAAACTGGAACTTAGTGAAAAACTGTCAATGCCTCATGGCATCAGTTCTGATAATAATGGATCACTATTTATTGCCGATATGGGGTCAAATAAAATAATTAAAATAGAATCCGATAAAAATACAGAAATTGTGTATGATAAAGATTTAAACAAACCTGCAGCAGTATTAATATACAATAACACATTATGGGTTGCAGATTTGTATAACCATCAAATTAAATATATCAACTTATAAGTAAATTTTATATATTGCCTTAATACTAACCTGTTAATCAAAAAAAGATGCATAAAATTCCCAATCACGTTGCGCTTTTACTACTCATATTCTTTAGCCAGTTAGCAATTGGCCAGAATACCAGCATAACACTTAAAGAAAAACGAAACTCT
>JBDLJM010000186.1 GCA_039714315.1 Bacteroidota bacterium
ACGCAGGCAGGTATCTTTTCTCTTTTGTCTTTCCTCTTTTATCTTTTCTCTTTCCTGCCTGACTGAGTCACGCAGGCAGGTATCTTTTCTCTTTTATCTTTTATCCTTTGTCTTTCATCTTTTCTCTTTTGTCTTCCATCTTTTGTCTTTCCTCTTCCTTCGGGCGCCTTAACGCGTCATCCGCTAATAGTTGTTTTCGGAAATACTTTTCGCAAAAAAAATACTGCAGTGGCTTCCCTTGGTCGCCCCTGCAGTATTGTGCTCAATAGTATTTCCGAAAACAAGCTACCGCTTCTACCGCGGGCGCAAAGTTAATGATCTAATGATTTAATGCATCACCGCAAACTCATTATCCAGAACAATGATATTTTGCATTATTCCGGATATCAAATCCTCTCCAAATTCCATATACATCTCTGCAAAATTTACCTTTCGTTCCTGAAGTACATTTTTTGGAAACAGGTCTGATTTCAATTTCTCAATTTTAGCAACTAATTCCGATTGCTTCCTTTTCTCGGCCCTAAGTAGTTTCTTTTCTAATTCGTATAGGCCTTTTATTTGTTTTTTATGCTGTGCTTTTATACTTGGAAGTAATGATTGATCCGAGCTATATTTTTTCAGTAATTCATAAAATATCTTATTCACCGCTTCCAGATGTTCGGAAATGTCAATATCCGTGTCTGAATTTTCCAGAACCTTGATCCTAATTAAATCATCAACACCCTTGAACATTTCATTCACTGAAAGCCCTAAACTCTTCATTCTTCTTTGCTGCCCCGATTTTATCAACATCAAAGAATTTCTCAAAACCAAAACGGGAAATGAAACTCCAAAATCCTTAAAATTGCTTTTCAGCTGAAACCAATATGCAAGTTCACCTCCACCCCCTACATAGGCTATATTGGGTAAAACATGTTCTTCGTAAAGCGGACGCAGTATTGCATTGGGGCTAAACCTTTCAGGGTTACTTTCAAGCTCTTCGATTATTTCTGTTTTCGAAAATTCAATTTTTGTATTTAAGACTTTGTACTTACCATTCTCAAAAACTATTCTTTCCCGCAAATTATTATCCAGATAAAATAAATTTATCTCCCGTTGATTTACCTGAACCTTATATCCTTTCAACAACAGGCCGGCATTTGTAGCCTTAAGGTTTCTATCAGATCTAAATTCGTTCAACTCCTTTTTAAACAAAGGAATCATTGTTTTTTTCAGCTCCCTGTCGTCACCGTCAATAATTACAATACCGTATTCACCAAATAGTTCATTTACCAAAAACCTTGTTGCTTCAGCTAAATTGTCTTGCTCTGAATATGATCTCTTAAACAGTTCCAACAAATAAGCAGCTCTTTTTCCTCCTTCTCCTAAAGCCTCCTGAAACTGAGACAAAGCATCATCAATATTTTCCGGCTTCATCCTGCCTACCGCTCCTTTTTCTGAAGTATTCCACGATATCAGTTCGTTATAACATCTAAAGTGGTTTATCTCTTCAAAATCGTGATCTTCGGATGCCATCCAAAAAACAGGCACAAAATTATTCTCCGGGAATTTTTCCTTCAGTTCAATGGCAAGTTTTATTATTGATGCTGTTTTATAGATAAAATATAGCGGACCGGTGAAAAAACTGAGCTGATGTCCGGTGGTAATGCTAAAAGTATCTTTAGTCTTAAGTGTGTTGATATTCGACCTTGATAACTCACTCAACTCTATACCTTTATTTTGAACGGTCAAACGGTCAACGAGGAGGTCCCTGTCAACAGCAACTGTATTCCTTTCGGAGATTATCCTTTTGTATCCGTCAAGGTTATTATCATATCCGATAAATTCATCTAAAGCAGAATCTCCATCGAGATAATCCGTAATTAACTTAGAGAAATAACCTGTATCCTTATACTTTATGTATTTTGCTTGCATATTATAAATAAAAAATCGCGGGGCTACTATATATAATATATAAATATAGTAACCCCGCGATTAAATCAAAAATTTTAATACCCTTTCAAATATATTCCATCATCTTTTATTTCGATAATACGCTCTTTATAAAGGCTTCCTATTGCTTTCTTAAACAGTTTTTTGCTAATTCCGAGTTTTTCCCTAATAACATCAGGGTCGCTCTTGTCGTTCAATGCCAGAAAACCATTGTTAGTTTCAAGTATATCTATAATCATATCGGCATTAGGCTCTATACTTACAAAACCTTGTTTTTGAAGTGTAATATCTATTTTGCCGTCTTCCCTCACTTCTTTTACATAACCCGAAATTCTTTCGCCGTACTTTAATGGCTGAAAAACCTGATTAGAAAAAATGAAACCCATGTATTTATCATCAACAATAACATTTACGCCTAAATCAGATTTTTTATCAATCAAAAGATCAACTCCCTGGTTTACTTCTAAATCGATATTTTCCTTCTCAATGAATTTCGAAATTTTATTTGACCCCAACAATCTGTCAGTTTCCTCATCAACAAACATGTAGACATTGTAGTATCTGCCTTCCTCCATCTTTTTTGCCTGCTCCTTAAAAGGAACAAACAAATCTTTTTCGAGACCCAAATCTAAAAACGCACCTGCTTTATTGGTAGCAGTACATCTCAGACAACCAAACTCACCTTTAATAAGTTTGGGATCCAATGTAGTTGCAACTCTTCGCTCTCCTGAATCGAGATAAACAAATACTCTTATTTTCTGATCAATTTCAAAACTATCGGGTACATATTTTCCGGGAAGCAGAACTTCATTTTCCATATTGTCGCCAAGAAAAAGACCTACAGCAGTTTCTCTTAATATTGACAAATTGTGATAAACTCCAATTTCAAGAGTGTTGTCTTTCAGGTGATGATCACGTTTTTCGTATTGCATGTTTCTTATTTTTTCGTTGGCTGTTATATCCTTAAAAATCCCGTTAGGATCAAACTAAACAATTTTCATATTTGCACCTTTACCTGTACGTTCAATCATAATTTCTATTGCATCAACTATAATATTAAATTGTTGATTCATAAATCCGGCAAGGTTATCATCGAAGTCGGCATGTTCAAGCTCTGATTGTAAAAAGGCGTTTAAAGACGGTTGTTTCATATCCTCATTAACCTGACTCATCAATTCGGCTAAATCGCCTAAACCTTCTTCCTGCAAATCGAAAGTTTCGTCCGATTTGAACTTCTCTTCCAGAGAAGCTAACTTCTCCATAATCTCTACGGCTTTCTTCTCCTCATCTTCTGTTGGTGCTCCATCTGCAAAACCAAGTGAAGAACTCAATAATTCAGCAAATTTATTTTGTTTTTCAAAAGCAGTCTCAATATCTTCCTCTGTTACCTGCTTAAAATCGTTCCCGTAACTTTCGAGATAAGCCTTCAGAATAGACCCGTATAAAGAATAGAACAAATCTTTTGAATACTCATCAGACTCTTTTAAATCTTCTTCAATAATTACATTTATTAAACCAGAAAGTGTTGGTTGTGATTCCAGTACTCCCAATACTTCCTTTTCCTCAGCAGAAATAAACCATTCGTTTGCTGATATAACACTATCTATTTCTAAAACTACCATTCTCTTATATTTTATTAATCTAATTTCCTGTTTAATATCATACAAAAGTAAGTGAAATAAGCTTAAGTTTTACATTATAAAATACCCTATTAAAACACCATTGTGAATAAATGATTTTTCAATTATGCTGTTTCTTTTTTTGTTTTGCTTATTTTTGGCAAATTCAATAATTAAGGTATCGCTATGTTAAATCTATATGGAGCTTCAATAGAAGAAATGTCTATACATCAGATAGGCAACAAAAGTAAAGAAGAGGGAATGTTTTTATCGAAAGATCCTTACCCTGTAGACTCTGAATTAACTTCGCATTTAAGTGAGTTCTTTTTTAAACCATTTAGATCTAAAGAAGAAAACTATCACAACTTCTATCACGAAACAGATTTAAGTTTCAACGATTTATACAATTTGGTCAAGGGTATTTTTAATGCCCCCGATTCGTTTCATGAGTATTCAAAGAAAATTGCCGAATACCTGTATTCAAAATCAGAACACCCGCACATTATACCGGGAGAGGTTTATGTAACCCTGCTAAACGACGTGTCTTTGGATAACGAAATGGTACAGGCTGTTGGAATATTTAAAAGTGAAGTTCCCCGTGAATTCATGAAATTCAGAAAAAAAGATGAAAATCTTTTTATAGATATTGACCAGGGAACCTTTTTGGAAAAACTCGATAAAGGAGCTTTAATTTTCAATACCGAAGAAGAAAGCGGATATAAAGTACTCTCTGTTGACTCTAACAGATATGATGCTAAATACTGGGTAGAAAGCTTCCTGAATATTGAGCCGAAACAAGACGAAATTTTTCAGACTAAAAAGTACCTTAAGCTTTGTGAAGACTTTTCGAAAGACATAGTTTTCCCTAACGAAGACCAGAAAGAACAGATAAAATTCCTTAACAAATCTGTTGACTTCTTTGCAAAGAACGATGATTTTGTAGAAGACGAATTCATTAATCAGGTTATAGAAAACCCGGAATACCAAAACGAGTTTAAAGACTATAAAAACAAATTTCAGGAAGATTATAAAATTGAAGATTTTTCGAATTTCGCAATTGCAAATGACGCGGTTACAACAATGAGAAAGAAATTCAAAAATGTGATTAACCTGGATACTAATTTTGAAATCAAACTGAATTTCACCGATAACAATTCAAACAATTTCATAGAAAAAGGATACGACGAAGATAAAGG
>JBDLJM010000187.1 GCA_039714315.1 Bacteroidota bacterium
TCACCGTATCACCAAATCACCGATTCACCGTACCACCAAATCACCGATTCACCGTATCACCGATTCACCGTATCACCGTATCACCGATTCACTAATACACCAAAATCGAATCAAAATTACACGCATCGTCGCATGCTCCGCACTTAATACACAAATCCTGATCTATAAAATGAACTTCTTTTTTAGACCCCGAAATTGCATCTACCGGACATTTTCTTGCACACAAGGTACATCCTGTACAAGCGTCTGCAACAATTTCGTAAGTCAATAATGCGTTACAAACTTTTGCAGGACACTTTTTGTCATTAATGTGAGCCTCATATTCGTGACGGAAATACTTTAGGGTAGTCAATACCGGATTTGGAGCTGTCTGACCTAATCCACAAAGAGAGTTATCTTTTATCTGAACCGACAACTCTTCCAGTTTTTCTATATCGCCCTGCTCTCCTTTACCATCTGTTATACGGGTTAATATTTCGAGCATTCGCTTTGTCCCCATACGACAGAAAGTACATTTACCACAACTTTCCTGCTGGGTAAAATTCAGGAAGAATTTAGCCAAATCAACCATACATGTCGATTCGTCCATCACAACCATTCCTCCCGATCCCATGATTGCTCCGGTAGAATTCACAGAGTCATAATCAACAGGAGTATCTATCAGCGAAGCAGGAATACACCCTCCCGAAGGGCCTCCAAGCTGAACAGCCTTAAAACTTTTATCATCCTGAATTCCTCCTCCCAAATCAAAAATAATTTCTTTAAGAGTCATCCCCATCGGAACCTCTACCAGGCCTCCTTTTTTAATTTTTCCAGTTAGAGCAAAAACCTTCGTTCCCTTACTTTTTTCTGTTCCGTACTTGTTGTATGATTCCGGTCCGTTTAGTAATATGTAAGGAATATTGGCTAGAGTTTCTACGTTATTAATATTTGTTGGTTTTTTCCAAAGTCCTGATACAGCCGGAAATGGCGGACGCTTACGGGGCATCCCTCTTTCACCCTCTACAGAAGCTATTAATGCGGTTTCTTCGCCACATACAAAAGCTCCCGCACCTTCTTTAACATAAATGTCGAAATCGAAACCTTCAATACCGCTTGCATTTTTTCCGAGGAAACCTTTTTCGCGAGCCTGACCTATCGCAATATTCAATCGTTTAATTGCCAATGGATATTCCGCTCTACAATAAATTACACCCTGGTTTGCACCAATGGCATAAGCACCAATCAGCATACCTTCCAAAATTGCATGAGGGTCTCCCTCCAAAAGAGAACGATCCATAAATGCTCCCGGATCACCTTCATCGGCATTACATATTATAAACTTGTCATCCGATTTACTATTATTGGCAAACTGCCATTTCAATCCGGTTGGGAAACCTCCCCCACCCCGGCCGCGAATTCCGGAATCCAAAACAGACTGGATAACACTTTTATCTTTTATCTTCTCCTCTTTTATCTTTAAAATTGCCTTATAAGCATGACGCTCTTCGGCTTCCTCTATCGACTCAGGATCCATATAACCACAGTTACGAAGTGCAATTTTAACCTGCCCCTCTTCGTTTGATTCCATCATATCTTGCGATTTATCAAACTTCACAAGATATTCATTAATCGGAATCTTATTAACAATGTGGCTTTCTATAACCTTTTTTATCTTTTTCTCATCTACACCTCCATAAAGATAATATCCATTCTCGTCTATAATCTCTACTAAAGGTTCTGCATAACACTTACCTACGCAAGATGTTTTGCTCAGGTCAACATCTAAATTATCGCCTGTTTTTATATTCTCTAAAACATCGTAGGTTTTATTTGCTCCGGCAGCTATACCGCAACTTCCCATACCTACTATTACTTTTGTTTTCATCCTAGTTACTAGTTTCTCGTTACTAGTTACTAGTTGTTTGACTCCGGTTATAAAACCAGAAACAAGCAACCAGAAACTACCTGTTTTTCCTCATCTGCTTAATAACCCTGGCAGCTGCTTTACCATCCAGGTTCCCGTAGGTTTCTTCTCCAATCATCATTACAGGAGCCAACGAGCAACATCCTAAACATGCAACCGATTCCAAAGTAAACATGTTATCCTCGGTAGTTTCGCCATCTTTAATACCTAGATTATCCTCCAAAGCAACAGTAAGCGCTTTCGCATTTTGCACATGACATGCTGTTCCGTGACAAACTTTGATAATATTTTTCCCAACAGGATTTAGTCTAAATTGTGCATAAAATGTTGCCACTCCATACATATCAGATAGTTTCAGCCCCAATTCTTTCGAAATCATCCTAAAGGCCTGTTCGGGAAGATATCCGTAAATATCTTGTGCTGATTGTAATACTGGTATTAGATTTCCTTTTTTTCCGCGATACTTCTCTATCACATCGACAAGCAAAGACAAGTCAATTTCTGCCGTTTTATCAGGCATCTCTGCAGTATCTAATCTGGAGACTCTCATTTATAAGTTTTTAAGTTTTATTTCCTAATTTACGGAGATAAAAATATTGATATTCGTCGTATAAAAACATGAGAAAACATCATAATATTTGAATTTTTAGGCAGTCTAAATAAAGTTTTTATTAGGGCATGCCCTTTGTATGTTACAATACTAAGCCTAAATTCTTCATATTCTGTACAACATACAAAAGGTCGGGCTATCGTCTGTAGTTGTACCTGTGATTTGTATTCATAATTCTGCATTTGTGGTCTTCCGTAACGGCAAGCCCCCAAATACAGTTATTCATAACAAATCACAGGTACAAGCTGCCGACTCTATCCCTCACGCATCGGGATAAATAAGAAAAGAGAATATCTTTTTTTCTTTTCTTATTTTCAAAACCGAGGCATAGGGATGCGAAGCAACTACGAAGTAATCATGAACACCAAAATAAACACTTGTGAATAATCCCTCATGCATTCGGATAAATGCTGAAATGAAAATTCATTTTCAATTGAAGTTATCTTTAACTGGTATTAATTCAAGCCCAAAGCAAAGGTTAAACAAAACAAAAACCTTGGTATATACTTCTGTTGTTTGTAACTTATAAAAAATTAAAACGATTAATTATGGAACAGAAATTACCCGTTCCGCCTTTCACATTAGAATCGGCAAAACAAAAAATCCAAGCTGCAGAAGACGCCTGGAACAGTAAAGACCCTGAACGCGTCTCCAAAGCCTATACCACTGATAGTGTATGGCGTAACAGAAATCTATTTATTAACGGGCGAGAAGAAATTGTTAAATTTCTCACCAATAAATGGCAAAAAGAACTCCAATACAAACTTAAAAAAGAATATTGGGCACATACAGAAAATCGCATCGCAGTTCGATTTGAGTATGAATATCATGATGAGGATGGACAATGGTGGCGAGCTTATGGAAATGAAAACTGGGAATTTGATGAGAATGGACTTATGAAAAAAAGATTTGCAAGCATAAATGATTTAGCTATAAATGAAGCAGATAGAAAGATCAAATAAATCTACACATAATGTAAATAAAAAATTACCAAAACAGTAGTAACATCAAGCATTTTAGCCCGATTGAACTATGTTGCAAATTGAAAATAAGTGCTTCGAAGCCGGCAACTTTTCATATACTAAACCGGTTGTGTGTCATTAAGGAGGATGAAAAAGAGACACATTAATTATAAAAAATGAACATCATTTATGGATGAGATAGAATTTATTATATATGTGAGTAAGCAAGAGAGAAGTAAAGATTTTTACGAAAGACTTTTTAAAATTAAACCATCTTTGAATGTTACCGGAATGACTGAATTCAAGCTATCTGAAAATGTAAAATTAGGGATAATGCCAGAAAAAGGAATTGCGAAAATTATTTCGAATAAATTACCACATCCTGAAAAAGGAAATGGAATACCAAGATGTGAACTTTATTTGAAAATGAACAATCCAAATGAATACATCAGAAGAGGAATAGAATTAGGTGGAAAAAAAATCAGCAAATTGCAAGATAGAAATTGGGGTGACAAAGTTGGATACATTTCGGATTTGGATGGACATATAATTGCATTTGCACAGAAAATATAATTTTAACATTATGGATAAAACAATGACAACAATAAACGGCTCAGAAAATTTGGCAAATGTTGAAAATGACAAATTAAAAGCACTAATTAATTTTTACAAAGCTTTCAATCAACGTGATATGGATTTGATGCAAAGAGTTTGGCTTAACAGTAAAGAAGCATCAATGAATAATCCAGTTGGCGGAATAATGAGAGATTGGAATAACATAGAAAGTGTTTATGATAAAATATTCAATGGAAAAGCGAAAGTGTATGTTGAGTTTTACGACTTTACTATGCATTCAACTGACAATATGTTTTTAGTTACGGGTAGAGAAAAGGGATATTTTGAAAAGGGAAACACTAAAATTGATTTGGCTATTAGGACTTCAAGAGTTTTTATCAATAAAGATGGTGAATGGAAACAAATACAACATCACGGCTCGATAGATAACCCGGATTTATTAAGACAATATCAAAATGAAATAATGAATAAAGAATAACGAACGCACAACAATGCATATAATTAATGGCGGTATAGTAATAATAAACATATTGCACCAAATTAAGCAGGTACTTAAATGAACGTTTTGTGCTTTGAAAATCGGCACTAACCATATACTCACCATTGCACCTGTTATTTGTATTCATAATTCTGTATTTGTGGTTTTCCGTTACGGCAGCCCCCCAAATGCAGTTATT
>JBDLJM010000188.1 GCA_039714315.1 Bacteroidota bacterium
AGGAAAGATAAAAGATAAAAGATAAAAGAGGAAACCGACGAAGGAGGTTCAGCGAGCAACCGTTGAAGAACGGAGTGCCAGCGAGCTAAAGATAAAAGAGGAAACCGACGAAGGAGGTTCAGCGAGCACCGTGTCTCGGCTTAGCCGATGAACTGTTGAAAAATAGAGTGCCAGCGAGATAAAAGATAAAAGATACCTGCCTGCGTGACTCAGTCAGGCAGGAAAGATAAAAGGCTGTGGAAGTGTTTGAGGGGTGGAAAACCGAAATCTAACGTCTAACATATATCGTCTAACGTCTAGATAAATAATCCGTGAATCTGTGGCTTGATTTTAAAAGCCATAAATTCACGGATTTTATTAATATTAGGACTAAGGTCTAAGCAATCTAATTTGCTACTTCACTCATAAACCGAATTCGCACCATTCTAATCTCTTCATCGGTGTATTCTCCATCAAATTCCTCAACGGCTTCTTCAAGAGAATCTGTTTCAGCTTCCATAAAGTATTCGTAGATTTCGTCCTGCTGGTCTTCGTCGAGCAATGAATTCAATTCGTAATTAATGTTGATTTTAGTGCCGGAATTAATAATAGCTTCCATCTGAGCAAGAAGTTCATCAACCGTTAGGTTTTTATTCTTTGCAATGTCGGCCAAAGGTATTTTCTGGTCAGTTTTCTGAATTATATAAACTTTATTCGTCGATTTGTTGACTAATGATTTTATAACCAGATCATCCGGACGTGTAATATCATTTTCTTCTACATAATTTGCAATTGTTTTTGCAAAACTACTTCCGAATTTTCGTGCTTTCCCTTCACCTACACCAAAAATATTCTTCAATTCATCAATTGTTATAGGGTATTGAAGAGCCATATCTTCAAGTGAAGGATCCTGGAATATAGCGAATGGAGGAATACCATTTTGCTTAGCTACTTTTTTTCGCAGATCTTTAAGAACATCGAATAATTTTTTATCGAAACCACCACTTTTAGGCTGGGTAGAAAGAGCTTTTTCTTCCTCATCAATATTGTCGTAATTATGGTCTTCGATAATCATAAATTCCTTAGGAGATTTAATGAATTCTTCTCCTTCAGGTGTTAGTTTAATTACGCCATATGATTCAATGTCCTTTTTAATCAATCCAACAACCATAATTTGTCGAATTGCAGCCATCCAGAATTTATCTTCTTTGTACTTACCTATTCCAAAAAACGGTTTTTGATCTGTTTTATGAGAATTTATCAGAGCATTGGTTTTTCCTACCAGCGAATATACTATCTCTTTCGATTTGAATTTCTGGTTGGTATTCTTAATCATTTCCAGAAGTATTTTTACTTCTGCACCCGCTTTGGTTTTTGGTTTTGGATTTCTTGTGTTATCATCCATCTCGGCTCCATCACCGTTTATCTCGTCAAATTCTTCTCCAAAGTAGTGTAACAGGAATTTACGGCGCGAAATTGAAGTTTCTGCATAAGAAACAACCTCCTGTAACAGAGCATTCCCCACTTCCATTTCTGCAATAGGTTTACCGACCAAAAATTTCTCCAGTTTTTCAATATCTTTATATGCATAAAATGCAACACAAACTCCTTCACCACCATCACGACCGGCTCTACCAGTTTCCTGATAGTAGGACTCTAAACTTTTTGGCATATCGTGGTGTATAACAAAACGTACATCCGGTTTATCAATACCCATACCAAATGCTATAGTAGCAACTATTACATCTACATCTTCCATTAAGAATGCATCCTGATGCTTAACCCTTGTTTTAGCATCTAAACCGGCATGATATGGTAATGCACTAATGTCGTTTACCTGAAGCATCTGAGCTATTTCCTCAACCTTTTTACGGCTCAAACAGTATATAATTCCCGATTTTCCCTGATGACTTTTTACAAATCGTATGATTTCTTTATTTACCTGAACCTTTGGACGTACTTCATAAAACAGATTTGGGCGGTTAAATGAGGCTTTGTAAACTTTGGCCTCATTCATTCCAAGTGTTTTTTGAATATCCTCCTGTACTTTAGGGGTAGCCGTTGCAGTTAGGGCTATAATAGGAACTATTCCAATTTTAGAAATAATAGATCTCAGGTTTCTGTATTCCGGTCTGAAATCATGTCCCCATTCTGATATACAGTGAGCTTCGTCAATAGCGAAGAATGATAGTTTTACCGATTTAAAGAATTCTATATTTTCCTCTTTCGTCAATGATTCAGGAGCTACATAAAGTAATTTAGTAATACCATTTACAATGTCGCTTTTTACCTGTTCTATCTCACCTTTATTCAAAGATGAATTAAGAACATGTGCAATTCCATGATTTGTTGAAATACCCCGAATTGCATCTACCTGATTTTTCATCAAAGCAATCAAAGGACTAACAATTATTGCTGTACCTTCACTTATTAATGCAGGTAATTGATATGTTAAGGATTTTCCACCGCCGGTAGGCATAAGTACAAAAGTATCATTTCCTTCTAATAAGCTTTTTACAACACCTTCCTGTTCTCCCTTAAATGCATCAAAACCAAAGTATTTCTTTAATTCTGCATGAAGATCTATTTCATTTATATTCATATCTACTCGTTTGCTATTTTTTAGATACATTTGCAACACTAAAATAAAGATAAGATATTTATTAAACAATATATTAATTGTCAAAGTATTTTTGATGAAAAGAAATATTAAAACAGTAGTAAAAGAAGTTATTTTAACTGAAAGTGAGGCGATTAGAAAGTTGGCTGACTACGTTGATGATGAATTTGTAGAAGTTGTTGACCTGATTTGTGTTTCGAAAGGTCGGGTAATTATTACAGGAATTGGAAAAAGTGCCAATATCGGAAATAAAATAGTAGCAACTTTAAATTCAACAGGAACGCCGGCTGTTTTTATGCATGCTGCAGATGCCATTCATGGAGATTTAGGAAATATTCAGGATGGAGATGTTGTTGTTTGTATATCAAAAAGCGGGAATACTCCGGAAATAAAAGTTTTAGTGCCTCTTGTTCGCAATATGGGGAATAAGATTGTTGCTATTACAGGTAATCTGGATTCATATCTTGGTAAAAATTCTGACTATAGACTTAATGCGAGTGTAGAAAAAGAAGCATGTCCTAATAATTTGGCACCAACATCAAGCACAACTGCACAGTTGGTTATAGGTGATGCATTAGCTGTTGCTCTTATAGAATCAAGAGGTTTTGGCAGTGATGATTTTGCAAAATAT
Organism: Bacteroidota bacterium; assembly: GCA_039714315.1. NCBI lineage: Bacteria > Pseudomonadati > Bacteroidota > Bacteroidota bacterium. The sequence goes on from JBDLJM010000188.1 coordinate 3,231, forward strand.
CATCCCGGTGGTGCTTTAGGGAAGAAGTTATATCTGAGGGTTTCAGATATGATTAATAAAAATGCAAAACCAATTGTAAGGCATAATACCGGCGTAAAGGATGTTATCATCGAAATATCTAAAAGCAGATTAGGAGTAACTGCCGTTTTAGATGATAATGATATGATTATTGGTATTATTACTGATGGTGATTTGCGAAGAATGCTTGAAAATAATGATGATTTTAGTAATTTAGAAGCATCAAATATAATGAGTCAGAAACCAAAAACTATTGATGAAAATACTCTGGCAGCAGAAGCATTAAGGATAATGGAGAGTTTTGATATTACTCAACTCTTGGTAGTGGAAGGGAAGGAATTTAAGGGTGTTGTTCATCTACACGATATTATTAAAGAAGGAATAATCTAAAAAATAGATGGCAAAGAACAACGAGATGTCATTTTTAGGACATTTAGAAGTATTAAGATGGCACTTGGTTAGAGCCTTCGCGGCAATATTCATATTTACAATAATAGCTTTTGTTTCGAAAGATATAATATTTGACGATATAATTTTTGGGCCAAAGCAACCGGATTTCTTTACTTATAGAATGTTGTGTAATTTATCGAAGTTCTTTGGTATGGATGGCGCGGGAATGTGCATGGACGAGATGCCGTTTGTTGTTCAGAACCGTACAATGGCAGGACAATTTACATCGCATTTATGGGTTTCATTTATTGCCGGATTTATCATAGCCTTTCCATATATCATGTGGGAAATGTGGCGTTTTTTAAAACCGGGATTAACAATAAAAGAACGTAGCTATACCAATGGTGTAGTTTTTGTGAGTACTGTGTTATTTATGTTAGGAATATTGTTCGGCTATTATCTGATTGCACCATTGTCGATAAATTTTTTGGGAGGCTACAGAGTAAGTGATGAAATTTTGAACGAAATAGATTTATCATCCTATATCAGTACCGTATCAACAGTAACATTATCATCAGGAGTTGTTTTTGAGTTACCTATAATTGTATATTTTTTAGCTAAAATAGACTTGCTGACTCCTGATATGATGAGAAGTTATCGTCGTCATTCTTTTGTTGGTGTATTGGTATTGTCTGCTATTATTACTCCTCCGGATATTTCAAGTCAGATTTTGGTATCTATACCTATTATGATACTTTATGAGTTATCTATATATATAGCAGCATTTGTTGTAAAACAAAATAAAAAGAAAGAAATAGAGTAACCTAAAAGTTTTATTTAAAAGAGATGATTGGTTTTATGTTACTTTATGATAAAAGAAGAAAGACAAAAGATACCTGCCTGCGTGACTCAGTCAGGCAGGAAAGAGGAAAGGTAAAAGATAAAAGATACTTGCCTGCGTGACTCAGTCAGGCAGGAAAGAAGGAAAAATTCTCCTTTTTATATTCATCCAGTTGCGTGAGGGATTGTTTCACATCCCTCTTAACTGTTTTGAGAATATAAAAAGAAGAAAGAATTCTCCTTTTTA
>JBDLJM010000189.1 GCA_039714315.1 Bacteroidota bacterium
TTTTTTATTATTTACCAACGTAACTTTAATACGTCATCTCGAGGCGTAAGTTTTTTTTCAAAAACTCCAACCCGCCTGACCGGATGGGCAGGTGAGTCGATGACAAAAAAAGAAGCCACGAATTAACAAACTCACTAAGGTTCGTTCTCGGTCGTATATTGAGCGTTAGCGAAATAATAATTCGTGTATTTGCAGCTAAAAAAATGTTGTCGTGGGTGCCGAGTGAAACGTGCGGAGAGATCTGTTGAAGGTTTGTAGTTATGTTTAACAGATTAACTTCGTTGAACCTTCTAAAGCTTTCCTCTCTCGGCTCAGCCGAGGCTATTGCTCCAGTCGGAAATCTTTAGATTCAGCGTAGCTAATGACGTTTTTTCTTAATATGTCTATTATTCAGTTTATTCTTCTTCAGAGCTAATTTCAAAAAAACTAAATACCGAAGAACCGTACCTCTTTGAAAAGCTAAAGTTTGCTGCCTCCGATAAGTCCATTTTATTAAAGTGTTCAACTATGAGCATCCCGTTTTCGTTGAGCATTTCTCTTTCGAAAACAATCTTTGGAATTGATTCGAATTGCTCCTGTGAAAAGTCATAGGGAGGATCAGCAAAAATTACATCGGCTTTAATATTGGTTTTGTTCAGAAATTTAAAAACATCTTCTTTGATTATATCGAAATCTTCCATGTTCATCTCTGTAGACATTCTTTCAATAAACCTTGTGCATCCTGAGTCAATATCAACAGCAGTAACCATTTCCGCACCACGGGAGGCAAATTCTAAACTAATGTTTCCTGTACCGGCAAACAGGTCTAAAACTTTTATAGAGTCAAAGTAATAGTAGTTATTTAAGATGTTAAACAAAGATTCCTTTGCCATGTCGGTAGTAGGTCTGACAGGTAGTTTTTTTGGAGCAATAAGCTTCTTTCCTTTATTCTTTCCGGATATTATTCTCATTTGTTGAAAAGTTCTATTGGTTAAAAAGCACCAGAAAATCGTGGGCATTTACATCATCCAGCTCATGCGAATATTGATGCTTTTCTAATCTTGAGCCAAAGGAAACATTTCTTACATATTTATATACTAAGCTGTATAATTCAGAATATGGTTCAATTTCTCCATACAATTCTAAATCAAATTCCTCAGGGTTGATTTTTAATTGTTCGGCTACAAATAATATATAATAAACAAAGTCTTCCTTGTTTTGGTATGAAAACGAATTGTAATGCAGGAGTTTTTTATTCTCAATTATAACAATTTCAAATTGACTTTTCTGTACGTGTACAAACATTTTTAATGCTTGATTGCTATTGTTTTTTTCCAGTAAATTTTCAATTAAAACACTGGAGAAATGTTTAAAAACAAATTCTCCGTATTTCTCGAATAAATAATCATTTACTTCTATAAATGGAGAGTATATATTGGCAATCTCCAGGGGTTCAATTATTTCGTATGTTAAGAATTCGTTTTCTAAAAGTTTTTGATTGAAATTGAGGTAGGATTGTAAATTATCATCATCGAATAAAGGCACCGGCACTAATGTGGAAATCTGATTTACATGAGAAATCTTTACATCCTTAAAATTCATTTTCAGTAATGAACTTGAATTGTAAATTTCTTTCACTTTCTCCAGAAGTTGAACGGGATGTTTTACATTATCGAAATGATAGCCGACAATAGCTACAATTTTGTTTATATCAGAATTTAGTATAGAAAAAGAAAATCCATCCAGCTTTAGCTGAATGGATAATTCTAAGTTTTTAAAATGATCTGATTCTAAGGATTTATCAATCTTGTATAATATTGGTTTTATCATTTTTTACAATCAGGTTCATTTTTGAGTGAAGATCATTATTTTTTTCCTTCTTTAAAGTCTGGTTCGTAAGGTTTTGGCCAGTTACCACTAATACTTGCCTGCTCAAGGTCTCCTACCTGCAGGTAATTTCCTTTAACGTCGAAAGCATCAACAGCCTCTAAAACCAGCTGTTTATCCAAACCGTTTAATAAATCTGTTTTCTTAACACGTGCAACAAAAACAGGAACTTTAATGCCGTTTTTATCAAGGTTAGTTGTTTTAAGTTCAAAATCAATACCTTCTGTGTTAGGAACGTGCATCATGTTCTTATAAGTAGGTTCTGTAGGGAATAATGAATCCTTTACAGATGCAAAACCTAATGTGTCTATTATAACTTCTTCTTTAAGTCTGTCCATACGGTAAACTTTATCGTATGCCATATAGCTTGTGTCTCTTCTTGATACCAATGTGAATTCTGCAGTATCTATAAATTGTACCAGACTATTCCAGCTCTTAGCAAATTCACCATTTACAGACTTATATGCGATCTGAGATTTACGGATATCTAACAAGTTACCTATAGCTTCTGTGTAGCGGTGTTGCTTCTCTTGTTCGAATGCAATTGGATTCATTATTGAACTGTAAACCAAATAAGCCATGAAAGCAACAGGTATCCAAAGAACTATTTTTAAAATTTTCATTTGTATAAAATTTGTTTTTCTATTGTCAGATGCTGTTCACAAAACAAGATTTATTCCCCCATAAGGAAAAACAAGAAAACCTTTGCTATGCTAGTTTCATCTCTGAACTAAATTATTATATTTTACTTAATCTCCGCAAAGCTACAATTTTTTTTGATTAAGAAAAGCTTTTGTGTCACTAACAATGTATAATAAATAAGTAAATTTGTGCCTGCTTATCTAAATATCACCTAAATCATTTTATTGATGAATGCCACTGAGTTTCAGAATCTAATTTTTAAAGAATTTCCTTTTGTCCCAACTGAAGATCAGTCAGATTTGATCAGAGGAATTTCTAAATTTATTTTCTCTGACGATAAAGATGAAGTTCTTCTATTGAAAGGTTATGCAGGTACAGGGAAAACAACAGTGTTATCTACTGTCGTAAACCAACTGTGGAAAGCGAAAAAGAAATCTGCACTTTTGGCACCAACCGGAAGAGCTGCAAAGGTTATTAGCTCTTATTCAAACAGGAAAGCCTTTACTATTCACCGAAGAATTTATAAACCGAAACCAACCGGAGATATTGGACTACAGTTTATTCGACAAAAAAATACATCTGTTGATACTGTATTTATTGTAGATGAGGCCTCAATGATACCTGATGTGCAAACCGAAGGTAAGCTTTTTTCAGGAGGTTCCCTGTTAGATGACTTCATGGAATTTATTGAAGAAGGAAGAAGATGTAAGCTGATATTGATTGGCGATGAAGCTCAGTTACCGCCGGTACATTTAGATATTAGTCCCGCGCTCGATAGTGATAATTTATCTCTTCGATATAATAAAAAAGTTATTCAGTTCCAGTTGAAGGAGGTTCTTCGTCAGGAAGCTGATTCTGGAATATTAAAGAATGCGACTATTTTAAGAGACTATCAGAAGGAATCGTTTTTCGAAGACTTTAAATTCGATTTAAGCAATCAGGTGGAAGTGGTTAGATTAATCGACGGGTATGATATTGAAAGTGCTATTTCCGACAGTTATTCAAATGCCGGAATCGAAGAAACAACTATCATTGTAAGGTCAAATAAAAGAGCAAATCTTTATAATCAGCAGATACGAAACCGAATTCGAATGCTTGAAGGGGAAGTGAATACCGGTGATATTCTTATGGTAGTTAAGAATAATTATTTCTGGCTGGAACCAAGCTCAGCTCCGGGCTTTATTGCTAATGGAGATACAGTAGAAGTGCTGAGGATTTTTTCAATTAAGGAATTATACGGGTTTAGATTTGCCGAAGTTGAAGTTCAGCTGGTCGATTATCCCGATGAGAAGAGTTTTGAAACAGTAATAATGTTAGATACTTTATATGTAGAAGGTCCTTCCTTGCCCTATGAGGACAGTGATAAACTCTATAAGGAAGTTAACAAGGATTACGAAGATGTAAAAAGTAAATATCAGCGATACAAAAAAGTTAAAGAGAACCCATATTTTAATGCTCTTCAGGTAAAATTTGCCTATGCAGTAACATGTCATAAATCGCAGGGTGGTCAGTGGAGTAACGTGTTTATAGAGCAGGCCTGGTTGCCTAATGGTATAGATCTGGACTATTTAAGATGGTTGTACACAGCCGTTACCAGGGCAAAGGAAAAATTGTATCTTATAGGGTTTAAAGATGATTATTTTGAAGAGTAATTGGTATAAGTATTAATATAAAGAGAAAATAAGTGGGCTTATGAAGAAGATGATTGCGAAAATATTGATACGTTTATTTGGTTGGAAAACTTCCGTGCTTATTTCAGATGATTTAAAGAAGTGTGTGATGATTGCTGCACCACATACAAGCAATTGGGACTTCTTTTTTACTGTTCTAACTTTTTGGAAACATAATATCAAATTCAAGTTCTTCATCAAGGATGACTATACAAAGTCTGTTTTGGGACCACTTTTTATACTTATGGGAGCAATAGGGGTAGACAGGAGTAAGGGAATGAATTTGGTTGAGTTTGCAGCCGATATATTAAAATCTAATAAGGAGATTGTGATACTGGTTCCGGCAGAAGGTACGAGGAAAAGAGTAGAAAAATGGAAAACGGGATTTTATCATATAGCAAAAAGTGCCGATGTTCCAATAGCTTTAGGTTTTTTGGATTTTAAGAAGAAATTGGCAGGAGTAGGACCAACTATCCATCCGGGCGATAATATGACAGCAGATTTTATGAAGATTCAGGCTTTTTATAAAAATATGACAGG
>JBDLJM010000190.1 GCA_039714315.1 Bacteroidota bacterium
CTTTCAGGGCGTATTCATATTTCGCACCTTCAACAAAAGGTGATACCTTTTGTTGAATTAATCTGCCACTTCGTGGCGATGACAAATTGACTACTTACAATGTGCAAAATATAATATTGTCAACTTTACCCCCTCATCCAATTAATTATTCATTAATGAGAAATAAATGCAGTAAACCATAGATTGAATCGGTCCAACCAAACGCTTTATATAATTTTCTCCCCAAAAATATGACTTGACCCATCAACTAACCGTGTCTCGGCCCAGCCGACGATTTGAGTTTTTAAGAAAGAAACTTATATCTAGAGTGTTTTACAAAAAACCTGGGTCTACCCCTAACAAACTCTCATACAAAATATAATTTTCATCATCATAACAGACAAAAATCACACTATCCAATACATTTTTAATATCCGGAAAATTATTAACTGTTGATACTGCTATTTTTGCGGCTCTGTCTTTTGGGAAACCATATACTCCGGTACTGATATTGGGGAAAGCAATGGTTTTCAACCCCTTTTCAACAGCGAGTTTCAGACTGTTTCGGTAGGCATTTACCAACAGAGCATCTTCATTTTGCTCTCCGCCTCTCCAAACCGGGCCAACTGTATGAATAACATATTTTGCCGGCATATCTCCTGCCGTTGTTATTACGGCTTGTCCGGTGGCACATCCCCCAATTATTTTACATTCTTCAAGAACCGAAGGACCTCCTGCACGGTGGATTGCTCCGTCAACACCTCCTCCTCCCAGTAATGAAGAATTGGCTGCGTTTACTATAGCATCAACTTTAAGTTTTGTAATGTCGGCTTTAAGAAGTTTGATCATAATCTACAATGATTACATGTTGTTAATTACACTTTTTTCTTTTCGTTGCCCGGCTACTTCCACCAATTGAGCAACTTGCTCCCAGTAGAAAACCGAAATCGTACCATCCGCCAACGTTATTATAAGCATATATAGCAACATCATCCATAAACAAACTTCCGATAAATGAAAAAGGCAATATCAGTCCGTGTAATAATCCACTCCAGAAACCGGCTGAATTATCAGTTATTATTGTGTCAATTAGCGGGCTGACTTTTGCACAAGCTGAAAATAACACTACTATCAAAATAGCAAACAACATATACCTTACTCTTGTATTTTTCATCACGATAATTTTTATATTTATACAATTTTTCAATAATTATATAATTCATTGTCAAAATGAATGTATCTAAAAAGCCTGATTAAGCTTCAGATACATCGAAAATTCATTATCACTGTTGTGTACAAGATCCAGACTTAAATCTACTCCGGTTGCCTGTTGGAGTTTATATCTAATACCTAGTCCTTCAGAAGTATACCATCCATCATCCATACGGCTTCTGCCGTCAACACCATATGATCCGCCCGAAAGGTTAGCCACCCCAAAAAATCCTACAACCCTAAATCTTGTATTGTTTATTGTATACCTGTATTCGCTTTGCACTCCCGACTGATAACGTGCTTTGTACTTGCCCGATGGATACCCTCTAAGTATTGATTTTCCGGAAATTGTAGGCAGGCCGCTATCAGGAGTTTTATCTGAGCTATACTGACCATAAAACTGCCATGCCCATACATCTTCTTCTCCGAAACCTTTTGCATAGTATCTGCCATCTAAAACAAATGTATGATAAGTGTTGATTGCTCCCAGCCATGAGGGGTTAGAGTGAACACGTGCAGTAATCCAGCCGGAATCTATGGGGTAATACTTATTTTTTCGTGAATCGTAACTAAATGCAAGTCCAAATCCCCCTGACTGCTCATCGAGCATACCATTATCGAAAATAAAACTTTCTCCACCTTCGCTAATAGCTTCGTAATTGATGTATTTATAACTTAAGGGTATTCCGGCATAAAATTTATTACTAACTCTAAACATAAGTATTTCGGTCAGTAAAGTGGTTTTTACATTGTAAGCTACCTCTGTTCCGTCTTTATCGAATTCATTGTTGATATTGTTATATGCAAACCCTGTGGCCGATAAAATATCGTTATTCTTTAGCCAGAGTATATTTTTCCCGTAAACAGAATAACTGTGGGTATTAGTGTACTGACCTCCTACCTGCAATTGCGATTTAGAAGAATTGCTTTTATCTCCCATGTATACGTATGATACCGCCATACCCACTCCGATACCCATAAGAGGAGTGCTTGTAAGTAATGGAACAACTCTTACAGGCTTCTCGGTTTTGATACTGTCCTGAGCCGATAATAATAAAGGAAATATTAATAATATGAGGATTTGTTTCTTCACTAATTTGCTTTTAATAAAGATAACAAATATACGTCAATCCACTAACAAACAACATATTACAAATATTCAGATAAGTTAAATACACATTATGTCATAAATATGCGAAACCTCTTAAGTTCAATGCAGTAAATATTCTAATTAATATAGAATCTTTAATTATTTCTCTAAAAATATCTATAATTTTACGGGCAATTATACGTGGTTAATATAGCTCTGCGTAATTACTGAAATAAGTTATTGATCGATCTAAAACAATAGGCTTTTATCATTAGCTTATAGTAAAAAAATATAGGAATGAATTCATCAGGCTCGCCAATTAATATTACACATAATAAAACTATATCTCTTTTTGGATTTATGCTTGTGTTTTTCATGGGAGTAAATATTAATCTGTTGTCTGCAAAAGAAAACAAACCTATTGTTTACCTTATTCCCGGTCAGGGAGCAGATTACAGACTTTTCAAAAACCTCAAAATCGACAGTAATTTTGAAATAAAAAACATTCATTATTCCACTCCTGAAGAAGATTGGAATATGAATGATTTTGCAAAAGTATTATCTGAGCAAATAGATACTTCCCGAACATTTTACCTCGTAGGTGTTTCTCTTGGAGGAATGTTAGCTACAGAAATGGGAGATTTTTTAAACCCGGAAAAAATTATCCTTATTTCAAGTGCAAAAAAAAGTAAAGAACTACCTCCAAGATATCGATTTCAGAAGTCATTTCCTCTTTATAAAATGGTTTCCGGTAATCTGTCGAAAAAAGGTGCTTTATTCTTTCAACCTATCGTAGAACCGGATAGAAATTACGATAAAGATACATTTGTATCAATGTTAGAGAATAAAGATCCCGACTTCTTAAAGCGTACAATTGCAATGATTATTGAATGGGATAGAGAAAAATACAGAGAAAATACCGTTCACATTCACGGAGATAATGACCATACTATTCCTATCCGCAATGTAAAATACGATTACATAATAAAAGACGGTTCACATATGATGGTACTGACCAAAGGTGATGAATTAAGTAAATTGATTAACGAAATTTTATTAGATTAAATAATACTTTAGTAGTTAAATTTGAACATCCCTATATTGTAAAGAGGTGAGTTCGATGAACCACTGCGTATGTGCAACCGGGGAAATTTTTGTTGCTTATAGCTCCCCGTAATCCAGTATAAAATCTATCTCAACAGGAGTGATAATCTTAGTTGCGGCTTGTGGATATGCATTTATAAAGGCCTTACTTATCCTGTGCTTTTTTTTCATATTCCATTTAATTTCAAAGGCAGAAACATTATCGCCTTCAACTTCTATATAATCAACTTCACTCTTTTTATATGTACGCCAGAAATAGCTTTTTATTTTGGGCCTAAAATAGGTATTCATTTTCATTCGTTCACTTATAATAAAGTTTTCGAATAGTTCGCCCTGATCGTTTCGTTGTGACAGATCGTTGAAATTGCCAATCACAGCATTTCGTATTCCATTGTCCCAAAAATAAATTTTCGACATTTTACTAACTTCTTTCCTGGGATTGTTGCTGAAAGATTTCAGACGAAAAATAACAAAGGATTTCTCCAGCAGATCAATGTAAGTCTCTACTGTTTCGGACTTTACCTTCATGCTGTTTGCAAGTTCAGAAACCGATACTTCCGAACCTATCTGGAATGCCAGAAGTTTTAAAAGTTTATCTAATAGTTGTGGCTTTCTGATATCTTTCCAAATCAAAACATCCTTATACAAGTACTGCTCTGCAATATTTTCTAATAACTTTTCAGATATATCCCGTTTCAGACTAACTTCGGGATAACATCCGTAAATTAAATGGAAAGGAAGTTCCTGCTCTATTTCAAACACCGATTTACCTTTATAAAGTTCCTCTAGCGTAAATGGATGTAAACGAAATAAGAACTGCCTTCCTGTAAGAGGTTCAAAAATAGTTTCAGCTATTTCCAGAGAAGAAGATCCTGTTGCAATGAACTGAACTTTTCCCATATTGTCTACCATCATTTTAAGTAATAAACCGGGATTTTTTATTCTTTGAACTTCATCTATTACAACCGTTTTATATTCGCCTACAACCCTTTTTATCGAGGCTATACTAATCTCTGTAAGTCTTTCTCTTGTTGCAGGATCATCGCCATTTAGCCATAAAGTATTACCATCTTCTAAAGTTAACTCCTTTAAAAGCGTTGTTTTTCCTACTTGCCTGGCGCCTATTACTACTAAAACCTTATTGAGGTTGTAATACCTTTTAAGTTCGGATGATAATGTCCTTAGTATTTTTTTCATATTCAAAATTACGAATATAAATTCTGTAATGGAAAAATTACCGTTAAAAATTCCATTATACTGGAAAAATTACCGCTAAAAAATCCATTATACTGGAAAAATTACCGCTAAAAATTCT
>JBDLJM010000191.1 GCA_039714315.1 Bacteroidota bacterium
TCTAACTGTCGCCAACGGGCATCAAAGAAATATTTATCAGCTTCGGGCAAACCACGAAGCGATTTATATTTATGCACCTGATCGCTATAATCGAACCCGGGACCATTAAATTTTATACTAAAATCGTAATCCAGCTCATTTGATGGCTCGGAATCATTATCCATATCAATCCCAAACTGAACTGTTGATATTTTGCCTGTATAAATAATCGATGCGTTTTCTGCATTTACAACATCACCTTTTGTATAAGCCTTTTTACCTTTTATTTTTTGAGGTTCATCAACATAACGAATTGCCATTTCTGTTTGCCCGTCATTATCTTCATCGAAGAATAAAAATGGATTCTCCCAATTATAACGCAAATCCGGAATATTAAATGTATTAGTATGAGCTTTTAAGAAAACACTCGACCCGTGATAATCCGTAAAAAACTGAGACCTTCCACCTCTGTCCCACGCTTCAAGTTTCAGAGTATTCCAATTTACATAATTAAAGATATTATCCTCATCAGTATCAATCAACCACATATAATGCGATTGCCAACGTCCTCTGTCGTCTAATGCCGAATTATCTACAACAGCCTGAATATCGGCCTTGCCATCACCATTCTCATCATTCCAATCGATCATTAAATCATTTCCATGTCCGTAGTCGCCATCCTTATTTCGGTCTACCATCAAACAATCACTATCCATATCACCTTCCATGTCGGTGATTTTCATGTCATCATCATCATCAATCCACTGCACCGGCACTCCGTCCATAATAGTATATCGCATCACATCTGGGTCGCCATCTTTATCTAAATCTATAAATGTAATTTCTCCATTTGCCATTGGCATACGATGCGGAGTTAACAATGTATTTGTCAACCAGAATTTTTCATTATCCTGTGCCATCGCATTCACCAGAGTTACCAGAGTAATTACAAAGCTTAATACTATATTTTTCATCTGTTAATAATTTGTTTGTTGGTATTAGATAGATATTAGGTAGATATTTATTGTTATTAGATGATATTTGCTAGTACTTATTGCTCTAGTAATATCCACTTAATTCCCTCTTGATTCAATATATACCTCACTTTTTCACTTTATCCAAACCATTATCTATCACCCACTTTCGTTCCAATGGCAACCACTTTTTATTCTCAACAGCCCCAGGTTGTTTAGCTACAGTAGTTCGGTATTTACGCCACATATTATCAACAAAAACATCAACATTTCTTGTCCAAAGCTCTTTTCTGTATTTTTCAGAAACTTTCAAGCCTGCTTCTATATATTTATCAGGTGTTTCGCTCATATACCTATCGGTGTAATCAAAAAATGCATCGTGATTCCACATTTGTTTTGCATTCATCAACAAAGCAGACAAAGCTTCGCCTCCCCAGGCTGTTCCATTACAACAAACCCTATAACCATGTGCAAGTGCTCCTTTGTTTTCTTTAGTCCATTCTGACGGATGCATCTCTTCGAAAAGAGGAGCCAAACCATGATGTTGTATCATTTGCCATAATGCAGTTTCGCCTGTCCAACCTTTACCGTAATAAGTTTGCTGATCTTCGTGAAAAGCAGATTCCGATGAAAAAGTTTGCATTTCTTTATCGTTTAGCATAATACCGGCAAACATAATTGGCCACTTTCTACCACTTGCAAGTCCTCCACCCCAATGCCATTTTGCACCGGTTTCGCGTATTCCTTGCAAATCTATTCCAAGTTGAATAAATCTGTATAATAACTCCTTTTTATCTTCTTTAGAATCGTTAAGCATCAATCGCATACTTACCAATGATACCATTCTAACATATTCTCTACCATAATCCGACATATTAGCAGTAGGAGCAGTAGAACGACTCATCCAACTGTCAACATGGTCTAGCCACGGGCGTTCAACATATCGCGAAACTTCTGCAATTGTAGGAGTAGCTTCAACCGGCTCTAAACTTGGTAGTTTATCCCAATTAATTTCGTTTACTGTATGAGTTTTCTTTGTACTACCTGCATACGATGGACGGAAAGAAAGCTCTTCAGGTGCTTTTTCTAAACATGTTAGAATTGCTGCTGTATTTAAAACCGATTTACTTATTTGATTGCCCATTGGCAACAATAATTCATTAGGCATTGAAGTATTACTAACCGTTGAAACCAAAGACTCATTAGCCTTTAAATTATATGGAAATTTAATAGATAGTGACTCATCATAAGTAGCACTGCCCGAATCGTAACCATGTTTTTTACTCCAAACAGGATTCACCATACTTCCATTACGCATACGTCTATCGTCTCTTACATCGGTATCGCCATATTGATTATGGTCATTCTTTACAAAAGTTATTCTAATATTTTCGTTTATAGAATCGGCTTGCTGTGGCCCCGGACTTACCGAAACAACTTTAACAGGTCCAACAACCCAATAATCTCCATTGGCAAATTTCCCAACAGGGTATTCTTTATCGAAAGTCCAGGTAATTCCAAACTGAGTTATTGATTTACTTTCATTAACATTATTTGATTTATCAGCATTATTACATGATGAAATTCCGAAAACTAATGCTAATAAAACTGCTATACTTAATTTTTTCATATTGAATAATATAAAACATTTAGTTCTACCAATATTTATGTGGAAATTCATTAAAGCAATATTTTACGCAAACTCAGGTCCACAAATAAAATATTGTTTTTCCAAATTACCCTGATATGGATTACTCTCTAAATACATCCTATCGAAAGGACGTTGAAGAGTAAATCCATTTTGGTCGAGCCAACTTTTTATATCTTTTTTATCTGATAACAAATCTACAACCACAGCTTTACCTTCTATCTTATTTACTGCACTTGCTATAAGTGTTTTTATATCTTCATCGTTCGATGCAAAAACAGGACCTATCTGAGTAAAACGCTCTCCTTTCCTACCTAAAGAGAAGGCTATAATTTTTCCTTCTTCCCTAATCAACCATGCCAGTTCGGGCGAATCATTAAACAAATACTTTAACAAGCCATAACGATTTGCGCCAAATACATGTTTATCCAATTCGGCAATTTCTTCCAAATCGTTTTCTGAAACAGCCTCAACTTTAACATTAGATTTTACATCTATTTTTGCTGCCGACGGATTAGTTATTCGTCCAATTTCGTACTCGTCTATGAAACCTATTTTTTTATAAACCGGGCGACCGGCAGGAGTTGCATCCAACTTTATTGATTCGCAACCCAAAGCTTTAAGCTCGTCTATAGCCTGTAACATTAACTGCTTGCTAATTCCGCGACCGCGATACTCTTTATATACGAGCATCATCCCTATCCAGGCAACTTTATTAGAATAGTTTATAGCTGTAACCGATCCTACTATTTTACCATCCAACTCAGCTACTAGATTTATACTGTCTTTATAACCTATCAACAAATCCCAATCATCGGAAGTTTGATTCCAATTTTCAGAATTCTTAAGAGCTAATAAATCGGGAATATCCGACTTTAGCATCTTTCTTATTTCTGCACTTTGTTTTGCTGTTTGCCCGCTCATAATTCTAGTTTTCTAACCACTTATCAAGATTTGCTTTTACAAAAGCATCATCGTTCAGTTCGGGGTATGCTGCATAAATTCTATCAATTTCATCAATTTGTCTCTGCATAAGTTTTTCACCTGCAAGAGTATCTATTCTACGCATTAATCCCTGACGGCGAAGCACTTCATGTAAACCAACAATTACACCGTAATAATCGTTTGCCGCATCAAAGAACGCTGCATTTGTATCGGTGATTTTTGCTGCTAAAGTCAGTATTTCATTTGCATTGGCAGAGTAATAATCGTTATGAACCATATCTAGCAATTCAACTGCTTTATTTGTCCATACTGCCCAATGCCCTAAAAGACCTCCTTTTATTTTTTTCTTATGCGAAACACCGTCGATAACAACCTCGAACTCAGTCATTAAATCGGCAAGAATATTATCGTCGTTACCTGTATAAAGAGTAATCTCGTCTGCTCTACCCGATTCTATAACTCCATGAACAACATCCTGAGTATAGTAACGGTTGAAAGGTGCCATTTTTATAGCTACAACATTTTCTATTTTAGCAAATTCTCTCCAGAAATTCTTATCGAGTTTACGGCCACCAACTGCAGGTTGTAAATAAAAACCAATCAATGGTATCTCTTCGGCTACAGTACGGCAATGCTCTAAAATTTCTTCGTTCGAAGCTTCTTTAAAAGCCGCTACACTAAGCAATGCAGCATGAAAGCCTTTACCTGCAAGAATCTTTGCTTCGTTTACTGCCTGTTCTGTTTTTCCGGCAATACCTCCAACACGCACAGGACTTTTACCTGTTTCATTCTCGAACTTATCGAACTCCTCACTTACAATATCCAAAACCTGCTCGAACAAGTAAGTTTCTTCATCACGAATTTCGAACTGTGTTGTGTGCACCGCAACAGCAATACCACCTGCACCTGAGTTCAGATAATAACGAGCTAATGCTCTTTGGTATTTTATATCAATTGAATTGTCTTCGTTTAGAGCTAAAGGATATGCAGGAATTACTACTCCCTTTCTTATAGACTCTAATACATTTGATGGTATATCTTTTATTTTCATTTTATATTTATTGTTATTGATGGTTATTTGTGGTTATT
>JBDLJM010000192.1 GCA_039714315.1 Bacteroidota bacterium
TCAACTATAGTATGCAGAGGTGTATTCGCCACCAATATAGCATTGTTGCAAAAAAACAGGTTCGAAAAAGTAATATACGATGGCAGGGGTGCGATAAAGGCTGAGCAGGAAGAATATGGAGTGTATAATGAAACCGGAATAGAGAAAGAAATACCTGAGCTTGAAAAAAAAGCTGTGATAGAAAGTGATAAAAGAATATCTGTTTCTACTAAATTGATTGAGTATTGGCAAAGAGAATATCAATACAATTCTTATAATCATCAGATAATTCCGTGTAGTTTGGGAGATAATTTTGAGAATACGGATAAGGACTATTCTTTAATTGAAGGATTGAACGAGCAGGATATTTTACTGGTTTATTCCGGTTCCATAGCAGACTGGCAGGCATTAGATGATTTAGAAAGCATATTAGCGCGTTTTCTTGAAAATAAAAAAGTGAAGGTGTTATTTCTTTCCAAACCTCATGAGACTATTGTCAATTTGCAGAAAAAATATCCTGACAGAATTTATAGAAAATGGGTGAGTCCGGTAGAGGTTCCAAAGTACCTTGCATTGGGTGATTATGGAATTTTATTAAGAAAGAATAATTGGACAAACAGGGTAGCATCGCCAGTAAAGTTTGCAGAATATTTAAGTGTGGGATTAAAAGTTTTGATATCTGATAATATTGGAGATTTTTCGAAGTTGGTTGTAGATAATAACTTGGGATATGTTGTTGATGATAAAATATTGTTATTATCGAAGATTGATTTTTTCGAAAAAGAAAGGATTCAGAAATATTCGCGATTAAATTTTGGAAAGGAATTTTTAATGCCAAAATATATAGATGTAATCATGTCGTAGATACGATGCGTTACGTAGAGACGATACTCGTATCGTCTCTACGATGAACATTATTATAAAGAGATTATTCGTTCATAATTACCAAATCCAAATCAATTAATAAATGCCCGAAAAATACCAAAACCGATACAGAATAAAATCCGCAAGATTAGAAGGTTACGATTATTCGCAACCGGGAATGTATTTTATAACAATATGTACAGATAAACGTAAACATTATTTCGGAGATATTGTTGATGGAAAAATGCAATTATCGGAAATTGGTGTTTTGGCCGATGAATTGTGGTATTCAATAAAATCGCATCATAAAAATATTGAATTGCACGAATTTGTTGTGATGCCGAATCATATTCATGGGATTTTGGAAATTGTTGATGGGGGTAATGGAGGTGATGATGACGATAATGGTGGTAGAGACGATGCACGCATCGTCTCTACGGAAACGGAAAATACCGTTGATAATGATAAATCCAATTGTATAAATGATGCACGCATCGTTTCAAAACAAATGAAAAAAATATCACCAAAATCGGGTTCATTGGGACGTATTATTGGTTCATATAAATCGGTCGTATCGAAACAGGCACACCGTTTGGGATATGAATTTGAATGGCAATCGCGTTTTTATGATCATATTATACACAACAAAATAGATTATAATCGTATTTCTAAATATGTTATTAATAATCCTCAAAATTGGAAGGACGATAAATTTAATGGGAAAAATAATGATGATTAATTTCGATTAATGAAAATAATTCTCCTCACAGACGGTATCTATCCATACGTAATGGGCGGTATGCAAAAGCATTCGTACTACCTTACCAAATACCTTGCAAAAAACAGGGTAGAGGTAGAGTTGTATCATTGTGTGGCTAATGATAAATCTTTAGTAGAGGAGTTAGAAGGTTTTACAAAAGAAGAACTTAACTTCATAAATCATCATTGCTTTCACTTTCCAAAACTCGATTCTTTTCCGGGGCATTATCTGAGAGAGAATAGGAGATTGTCGGAATTGTATTTAGAGCACTACGCAATCAGAACAACAGATTCTTCGACTTCGCAAAGCTCCGCTCAGAATGACGTATTTTCAAGCTACATATATGTCCAGGGTTTTACCGGTAGGGCTTTTATTGATGCGAAACAGAAAGGAATAGAATTACCGGATATTATTGTTAATTTTCACGGATTGGAAATGTTTCAAAAAGCACCGTCATTTAGGGTTAAACTGGAACATTTATTACTGAGAAAAGCAGTAAAATACAATGTGCAAAATGCTGATAATGCAGTTTCATTAGGAGGAAGGCTAACAGCTGTTTTGAATAATATCAAAGCTAAAAATGTAGTAGAAATTCCAATAGGTATAGAAGAAAACTGGTTGGTGAAAACTAATGAAGGTTCTAAAAAAAATATAATAAAATTTGTATTTATAGGTAGATACGAGCGTAGAAAAGGAATTGAAGAGTTGTCAGAAGTGATTTCAGATTTGAATAATGAGATTTCTCCACTCCGCAATAGCTCCGGTCGAAATGACGTGATCGAGTTTCATTTCATCGGACCAATACCAAATAAGTTCAAAGTTCAAAGTTCAAAGTTTAAAGTGGTTTATCATGGGGAATTGCGAGAAGAGGAAGCAATTAAAGAAATACTCCAAGGCTGTGATGTTCTGGTGTCTCCAAGCTGGAGTGAAGGTATGCCAACGGTAATATTGGAAGCCATGGCAAGCGGATGTGCAATTATTGCAACAGATGTAGGTGCAGTTTCTGAGCAGGTAGATAAATCAAATGGATGGCTAATAGAGCCGGGTGATAAAAAGCAACTGAAGAATGTTATTATTGAAGCAATTAATACTTCCCAAGTAGATTTAAAACAGAAAAAAATAAATTCAATAGAAAGGATAAAATCAAAATTCCTCTGGAATGACGTTATTAAAACAACAATACATAAGTTGTTTTAGTTAAAGAATTACATCTTAGAAATACTATAAGCGCGGTGATTTTATATCTCCGCGTTTTTTTATATCAATAATTATTCATTTAATTTCAGTAACTTTATTTCTCGTAAGGCATTGATTAATAAAATGATAGGGTATGAAGAAGGCGTCAATTTTAACCGGGGTTTTATTTTTATTTGTTACAATAGTAATAGCACAGGACACTAATCCGGATAGAATGTTCAATTATAATCCTGATGATTATGATTTGATGGGTTTGTTTTCAAAAAAAGATACATCCGCAATAGATTCTGAGGATTGGAAAAAAACAAAATGGTCAATTTTTCCTGCTATTGCGATAAATCCGGCTATTGGTACAGGTTACGGTTTTGGTATTACTGCCGGTAAATATTTGGGAGATCCTAAAACCACACGGATGTCGGCAATGGTTACAACACCATTGTATACAAGTAAAGGACAAACATTTTTTCCTGTTCGTATGACTATCTATACAAAAGATGAAAAATATTTTCTTAACGGAACTTATATATGGCGTCATTTTCCATTAGGAACTTATGGTTTGGGATCTAATTCTCCGGAGCTGGAAGGCGATATGCTGGATTCAAAAACATTTACATTTTGGCAGACAGTAAACCGAAAAATTGGAGACGGGGTTTTTATTGGTGTTGGTTATGCTCTGGATTACTATTATGATGTTAAGGATAGTAGGGCAGATGTAATTACTGAATACATTGAAGATTACCGGTCGCATACTATTACTAAAGATGATGTGATAAAGTTTGAAAGTTTTCTGCATGACTACGATTATGAGATTAAGGTAGAGGATGTAATAGATGCTGAAAAATTTATTATTGATTGGAATCAAAGAGAAAAAAGTGCCGAAGAAATGCAAAAAGAGCATCTTCCTACAGTATATCAAAAATATTATAACGAAAAATTTGGAAAAGATCCCGAAGAGATAGATGAAGACAAAGAAATTTCATCGAGTATTATGTTGAATTTTATTATCGACAAACGCGATAATCAGTTAAATCCTTACGAGGGTATTTATTTTAATACTTACTCACGTTTAAGTTACGAATGGCTTGGCAGTAGTACCAATTATACTTTCCTGGCTTATGATTATCGACAATACTGGGAAATGCCGTGGTTGAATAAGAATATTCTGGGTTTATGGGCCACGGGTGCATTTACTTTTGGGGATCCGGTTTATACGGGCTTACCTGCTATTGCTTCAGATCCTTTTTTACGCAGTGGAAGAGGCTGGATTGCCGGACGTTTAAAGGGAATGGATATGACATATGCCGAATTGGAATATCGTATGCCGGTATATAAATTATTTGGAGTTGTTGGTTTTGTAAATGCTTCTAATTTCAGTGATATAAACCATGATTTCGGTAAATTAAAACTCGGTTATGGTTTAGGTTTCCGTTTAAAACTTAATAAAAAATCCAGAAGTAATTTTGCGTTTGATCTCGGGTGGAATGAGAACGGTTATGCCGGATTTTATATGCAGTTAAATGAGACTTTTTAAACAGACGTTATTCCGACCGGAGCTTTAGCGTAGTGGAGAAATCTTTAGGTTCGACGAAGTCAATTCGAAGAATCAGCGAAGCTAAATCTGTTGATGATTACTGCCAACTATGATGAGATATTTTGCTCGCTGGCACTTTTACTTTTAATAGTTGCTCACAGCGTTTGCGACTTCACTATCACTTCACTACCCATGACAACCTTTTTTTTACCGCAAAGTTTCGCAAAGTTATGCGCTAAGTTTCGC
>JBDLJM010000193.1 GCA_039714315.1 Bacteroidota bacterium
TTTATATCGATTTTTTCTCCTGTCCATCCAATTCCTCATACTTGGAATTATTACTTATATACTCGGGAACTATAAGTTTCATTTTTCTTACTATCTCATACCCATTTTCATTAACCATAAGTAGTAAGTCATCAATTTCGGTACTAATAGTTGCATAATTAACATCCCGAATTTTAGCTACCATAATTTTCGGATGATAGGTTGGTACAGTTCCTTCCTTATGAGCCAATAATTCCTCATAAAGTTTTTCTCCCGGTCTTAACCCTGTAAATACAATATTAATATCATCAGGATAATTACATCCGGAAAGTTGTATCATCTTCTTGGCCACATCATAAATCTTGACAGATTTACCCATATCGAAAATAAAAATCTCTCCTCCTTTGCCCATTGCGCCGGCTTCTAATACCAGCTGACATGCTTCCGGAATTGTCATAAAATACCTTGTAATATCTTTATGGGTAACAGTAATCGGTCCTCCGGCCTTAATCTGTTTTTCAAACATTGGAATTACCGATCCGTTTGACCCCAAAACATTTCCAAAACGGGTTGTTATAAACTTAGTATTATGCTGAATTTTATTTAACGACTGTATATATATTTCTGCTATTCGCTTACTGGCACCCATTACATTTGTAGGATTAACAGCCTTATCTGTCGACACCATTACAAACTTATTTGTTCCTGTTTTCACAGCAGCATCTGCAACATTTTTAGTACCGCTGATATTTGTAGAAACAGCTTGTTCAGGATACTCTTCCATTAGAGGTACGTGCTTATAAGCGGCGGCGTGAAAAACAATTTCAGGTTTATGTAAATCGAATATATTTTGTACAAATTCTCTATTCCTGATATCTCCTATTACAAATTCCAGTTCCACTTCAGGAAATTCTTTAACCAAATCACTGTTCAACTCTATCCTAAAATCGTGTAATGGAGACTCTGCCTGCTCAAACAATAAAACCTTTTTCGGTTCTTTGCTTATTAGTTGCCTGACTATCTCACCCCCAATAGATCCTGCAGCGCCGGTAACTAAAACTACTTTATCTTTTAATTCTTCTTTAGTATAATGATTATCAACCACAATTGCCGGTCTTTCGAGCAAATCTTCGATATTTACCTCCTGAATTTGATTGGGGTTTAATTCTCCATTCACCCATTTCTCTACAGATGGAACTATCCTGACCTTTAGACCATTGTTCAAACAAGTTTCAACAATATCATTTTTCTTATTTGAATCAATACTTTCAATCGCGATAATTACCTCTTTAATCTCACTTTTTTCGAGAACTTCATCTGAGAATATCTTACCGGGCTTTAAAACCTTAATACCTTCCAGGTATTTCCCGTTTAAAGATTTATTATCATCAATAAAATAAGAAACTCTATATTTAACCTTTTTATCTCTAAGCAAAGTATCTTTAGTAATCACTCCTGCTGACCCTGCTCCGTAAATAGCCACTTTAACAATTTCTCCTACCTTTTCTGTAGCCAGCTGGAATACTGCACGTACAACCAACCTGCTACCTATAAGAACTAACAACACAAGCAGGGAATGAATTATTATCACCCCTTTAGGTATTACAAAACGTGGTTCATCAAACCAAACTTCTGTACTCAGGTAAGATATAATATATGCAAAAAGTCCGGCTACTAAACTTGCTTTTATTATTTTAATAGCATCTTTAATTCCGGAATGTCTAATTATTCCCGAATAGGGCCTAAACCTCAAATAGAACAAGAAATATAGAGCTGTTATAAATATCGCCTGGTTTATACTTGCATGTCTGTCAACCGACACAACGTCAAACCCCATTCTAATCAAATAGGCTATATAAAACAAAGGTGCTACTATAATTATATCAAAAGCAAGTATCACCCAACGAGACAGGAATCTGTTGGAAAAGTAGTTAAGTAAGTATCTATACATGTCCAAAAAATTTTAAAGACCAATAAATTTCAATGTAAGGTTTTGACTACTACAAAGTTAAGGCTTTTTTTATATTATCAGTTACTCTTTTTCGATCTTCATCTGTTAAATTTGATCCCGAAGGCAAACAAAGTCCCTTTTCGAAAAGCATTTCCGATACTCCTCCACCATAGAACGGATATTCTTCAAATACCGGCTGCATATGCATTGGCTTCCATAATGGTCGTGATTCAACATTTACCTTTTCCAGAGCAATCCTGATATCTTCTCTTGTTTTACCTCCTGTTTTTTTAGGGTCAATTATCACACAGGTTAGCCACCTGTTAGAAAAACTACCTTCTAACTCTTCTACAAATTCTACTCCTAGATTTTCGAGCTCTTTTTTGTATAACTCATAATTATTACGACGATACTCTATATGCTTATCCAAAACCTTCATCTGGCCAATTCCAATGGCAGCACTAACGTTACTCATCCTGTAATTATAACCTATTTCGCTGTGCTGATAATGCACGGCTGCATCTCTGGCCTGAGTGGAAAGAAACTTTGCCTTATCAATATATCCTTTATTAGATGATACTATGGCTCCGCCTCCTGAAGTAGTAATTATTTTATTTCCGTTAAATGAAAAAACACCAATTTCACCAAAAGTCCCAAGTGATTTTCCTTTATAAGTAGCACCTAATGCTTCAGCAGCATCTTCAATTACAGGGATATCATATTTTTCAGCAACTTCAAACAATTCATCATTTTTTGCTGCATTACCATATAGATAAACCAATATAATTGCTTTGGGCTTTTTCCCCTTTGAAATCCTGTCTTTAATTGCCTGCTCAAGATATTCAGGCGACATATTCCATGTTTCCTCTTCTGAATCAATAAATACAGGTGTGGCTTTTTGATAAATAATAGGATTTGCCGATGCTGCAAATGTAAATGAAGAGCAAATTACTTCATCCCCCTCCCCTACATTCAACATCATCAACGCAAGATGAATAGCAGCAGTTCCCGAACTTAAAGCTGCAACGCTATCTCCTCCGATATAACTGCTAATATCTTCTTCAAACTTATTGATGTGTGGTCCTATCGGAGCTATCCAATTGGTATCAAATGCTTCTGTGACATATTTAAATTCTTCTCCACCCATATGCGGAGAGGAAAGCCATATTTTATCCATTTACTTTTTTCTTATTACTTCCACCTGGGTTTTTACTAAAAAACGGCTTAATCACAGGAGTTTCAGCCTGATGTTCAATCATTTTTTCTTCTTTGGTTTTTATAAAAAACGGAATAGAAGATACAAAAAGAGCCAGACTTACTATAAGTAAAATAAACTTATCTATCCCTGTGTCTTTCATGTGATAGGCCAATAATATAAAGATAAAATTAGCAACTACCATCATTATAGTCGTTTTAGCGTGGGACAAACCTAAGGATAATAAACGATGATGAATATGATTTTTATCTGGTTTAAATGGAGATTTTTTATTTAACAGCCTAACCATAAATACTCTAAACGTATCGATTAGAGGTATTATCAAAATAGAAATAGCCAAAACAGGAGCCGTTATTATTTCTTTTCCCCCATTAATTAAGCCAATTCCATTATGTCGAATAAACTCAATGGTCAACACCGCTACAATAAAGCCAACAATCATAGAACCGGTATCTCCCATAAATATTTTATTTTTTTTCGAAAAATTATATCTCAAAAATGCTACTAAACTCCCAAATAAAGAGGCAGATAAAAGAGCCAAAGAATTATATTCATTAACATAAAACCAATATCCCAGAACCAGCGAAGAAACAATCCCTACTGATGCTGCTAAACCATCTACTCCATCAATCAGGTTGAAAGAGTTTATTATTAATATAATTACAAAAACGGTTATTACAATCGATATCCAATAAGGTATTTCACCGAAGCCCAATATATCGTACATATGTGGTATCCTAACATTTGCACCTATTGAAATGATAAGTGCTGACACTATCTGTGCTATGAACTTCTTAACCGGTGATATCATAAGTATATCATCCTTAATACCAAAAAAGAAAAGTATAACCATAGCGGCATTCAACAGGTCAAAATCTACAAATCGTTCATTAACAAACAGACTTGATGAAATTATTATCGATGCAAAAATTGAGACACCTCCTAAAGTAGGAACCAAAGTTGAATGCGAACTCCTGTTTTCAGGCTCGTCAAATAATTGTTTCATTCTTGCAACCCTGATTATAACAGGAATTGAAATATAAGTTATTATGAAAGAGGTAAATATTAACAGGAAAAATCGAACCGTCAGTGATTCAAACAAATAGTTATAGTTTTCCATATAGGAAATGTTTAGGTGTTAGTTTTTAGGGTTAACCGTTAGTAATACATATAGTTAAAGCGTTTCAAAGTATATTGTTGATAATTGACACAAATATATACTATTTTTTATAAGATCAAACTTACATTTCAAACCTATACACGCCTACATTTCTTACATCTGTAATTACGAGAAGTAAGCTTTTTTTACTTTCTAAGCTCTCGGCTATTATCATTATTACTAAATCTTTAAATCCCCCAATTTCTTTAATAATGGTTTTTATGCGCCTTTTCCGGC
>JBDLJM010000194.1 GCA_039714315.1 Bacteroidota bacterium
TTTCATCTGTTAATAATTTATATGTCTTGTATGCTGATATTGTATTTACAAGTGCAAGTTTCTAAAATATTTTCAACTATTGAAACAATTAAATATTGATTTTATCCATGGTGATATAAATACTTATTAATGACTACTTTTGCAGCCTTAAAAATTGAGATGCAAAAAGGGATAAAATACATGTTCATATCTTCATTAGCCTTTGGGGTGATGAATTTAATAGTGAAGTCGCTAAACAGGTTTCCAACTTCGGAATTAATATTGTTTAGATCGGTTATTTCATTAATTATTTCGTTTTATTTCATCAAAAAACTAAATCTGAAACCTTTTGGAAATAATAAGAAATGGTTGATTATCAGAGGAACCTTTGGTGTTATAGCACTTAGCTTATTCTTTTTCACCTTACATAATCTACCCTTAGCAACTGCCATTACAATTCAGTATATGTCACCTATTTTTACTGCAATAATTGCCATTTTCCTGCTTAACGAAAAAATGGGACCATTCCGATGGGTATTTTTTGGGATTTCCTTTGCCGGGATAGCAATGGTAAAGGGTTTTTCCTCGAATATTTCCTGGATTTATTTAATAGCCGGAATTCTATCTGCATTATTTTCGGGTTTTGCATATAATGCAATAAGGAAGTTGCGGGATTCTGATCACCCGGTAGTTATAGTGTTTTATTTTCCACTTATTGCAACTCCGGTAACTTTAGTGTGGAGTTATTTCGAGTGGGTTAATCCCATAGGTTGGGAATGGGGGCTGTTAATTTTGATTGGTATTTTTACTCAAATAGCCCAAATATATATGACTAAAGCTCTGGCGCAGGCCGAAGCTAATGTAGTTTCTATTATGAAATATATTGGGATAGTTTATGCTCTGGGCTTTGATTATCTCATATTTGGAACTACTTATACCTTAACTGTTATTATTGGTATTGTATTTGTTATATCAGGGGTTCTGTTAAACCTTTTTTACAAAAAGATACCATTACCCTCTTTTTCCGGACTTAAACTCAGAAAGTAAAATTCCTGTTGCTATAGCTGCATTTAAGCTCTCTGTTTCCTGTAAGTTGCCAAATTGAGGGATTGTAATTTTATTGGAAACATGTTTTTCTATATCATCCGAAATTCCGTTTGATTCGTTTCCTATTACTAAAACTGCATCATCTATGATGTTGGCTTTGTAAACATTTTCGCCTTCGAGTAAAGCACCATAAATTGGTTTCGAAATATTTATTAATTCTTCTTCCAGGTCACAGTAAATCAGATTTACTCTGGATATAGATCCCATTGTAGCCATGATTACTTTAGGATTGAAAGCATCAACAGTATTATGGCTACACAAAATTGTGTACACGCCAAACCAATCGGCAAGTCTGATTATAGTGCCTAAATTTCCGGGGTCTCTAATGTCGTCAAGAGCCAGTATTAATCCTTTTTCCGTAATATATTTTTCAGATTTTGGGATTTCGAAAAGTGCAAGAACCTGATTAGGGGATTTCAAATTACTTATTCGCGACAGTTCCTTCTCGCTAATCTCAGTTATGTTGTCTGATTTATTTTCTATTTGACCAGAAAAAGAAGGTAAACAATATAAAGAATGTAATTTAATAGAGCTGTTTAACAATTCTAAAACAACTTTTTCACCTTCTGCGATAAAAAGTCCTGTTTTATTGCGATTCTTTTTTAGCTTTAGACTTTGAATTAATTTCAATTGGTTCTTACTAATCATTACTTTTGTATAAAAATTCCCTGAGTTGAAAAACTTATTTACAAATATATTATTTATACTAATACTGCTGACAGCACTTTCATCTTGTATTTCTACAAAGAGGGTTGAAGATGGTGATTATCTGCTTGAGCATAATCTGGTTTTTATTAATGGGAAACGCAATTTTGAGTTAGAGCCCCAGCAATACATTAAGCAGCATCCGAATCAAACATTTTTTGGTTTTTATCCTTTCTATCTACATGTTTATAATTTAGCAGATATCGATCCTGTAAAAGAAGTTGATAAGTTAAAGTTTGAGAATCAAAAAACAGTGAAGTTTTTGGAAAAAGCTTTTTCTCCAAAGTCGGTTAAGGGGCTTGAGGAGGATTATATATCTATTCAGGAGTGGCTAAAAGAAACCGGGGAGACACCGGTTATCACCAGCGCAAAAAAAACCAATAAATCAACAGCGCAATTAACCCAGTTATATAAAAACAAGGGCTATTTTAAGGCAACAGGTAAAGACTCTACCGAATATACATATAGAAAGGCCAAGGTGAAATACTATATTTCAACGGGCCCGGCATATTTCATTAATAAGATTGATTATGATATTAATTCGGAGGTGTTACGCAATCTATATGAGGAGGAGAAAGAGAAGTCATTCTTAATAAAAGGAGAACAGTTTGATATGTCGAACTTCTATCTGGAGCAAAACAGACTTTCTACATTATTCAAAAATTCAGGAGTATATAACTTTAAAAATATATTTATAAAGTTCGACGCTGATTCAAATTTAGCAGGGCATAAAGTGGACATAAAACTGTTAATTTCCGATTACCCTGTGGAAACTAAAAGTGGTGTAATATACGTTCCACACAAAAAGTATAAGGTAAATAAAGTAAACGTCTATACCGATCATCTTTTCGAAAACTATAAAAAGCCTGTTGTTGACTCTTTAGCCAAAGACAATTATTATTTTTTGGCAAAAACTAAAAACCGATATAAGACTAGAGCCCTTACAGATGCTATTTACTTTGAACCCGGAACTCTTTATAGCGATGAAGACAGGAAGATCACTTATAAGCTTCTAAGCAGTCTGGGGATTTTTAAGATGACAGATATAAAGATAAAAGAAGATACAACAGATATAAACAAGTCAGGATTAATAAGTGACATTTATCTGACCCCTTTAAAAAGAAACACAACAAAATTTGAGATAGAAGGTACTAATTCAAACACTTTAGGTTTTGGGGTCGCGTCTAATTTTTCCTTTACTAACCGCAACACTTTTGGAGGAGCAGAGATTTTTAATATATCGTTAAATGCAATGGCCGGGAATCAGAAAGAGGTAACTATTAATGATGATGCTATTTTTAATGCTTACCAGTACGGTTTACAGTTAAGTATGCAGTTTCCGAGGTTTTTGTTGCCTTTTAACAGTGAAAATTTAGTACCCAAAAGTATGCGTCCCCGTTCTACAATTAGGGGATCTTTGAACAATCAGCTAAATATAGGGTTGAGTAAAAACAGTTATAATTCATCAATAGATTATACCTGGAATCAATCTGAGACCAAAGAACACAATTTTAAATTATCTAACCTTCAGTATATTAAATACCTTAACAGCAAAGAAGATTATTTTCGAGCTAATAGAACGGAAAGTGAAAATATTAAGGAAGCTCAGGATGTATATTTGGAAATACATCCCGAATATGAAGATTTAGAAGGGACAAATGAACTTTATAAGATAATGTTAAATGATCCTGAATTTAAAAGTTTTGAGGTGTATTCTCCTTTTGCAAATTCTGTTCAACGGTTTCAGCGCTTAACTCAGGATTTCCTGATATCATCCACATCTTATTCATACACATATAATAATCAACGTATGGATAAGGAGCATAGCTTTCTTTATTTCAAAGGAGAAGCAGAACTGGCAGGAACTTTGTTTACTTTATATGATAAAATAAGCCCTCTCGATAAATTAAATAATCCTCAAGGGGAAATAAGTAAAACAGTTTTTGGACTTCCTTATGCACAATTTGTAAAGCTGGATCTTGATTTCAGGAAATATTGGCGATTGAACTCTACAGACAGAATTGCTTTTAGAGCACTAACAGGATTATCATTACCTTTCGGAAATTCGTCTGATATACCTTTTGAAAGATCGTATTTTGCAGGAGGAGTAAGCGATGTAAGGGCGTGGATGCCTTATGAGTTAGGTCCTGGAGGTGTTCAGGATTATCCTTTCGATTATTCGTATGATAAATTTAAAATGACATTCGGACTGGAGTACCGTGTAAAGATATTCGGAAAGCTTCACGGTGCGTTATTTGTTGATGCCGGTAATATTTGGGGAATTGGGAACGATATTCCTGAAACTAATTTTAGATTGGATTCATTCTATAAACAACTCGGCGTTGGTACTGGTTTTGGAGCCAGATATGATTTTACCTTTTTTGTATTTAGATTCGATTTCGGCTACAAAACTTTTGACCCCAGTAAAGAAGCAGGGAAACGGTGGGTTATTAGAAATCAAACTTTTTTCAGTCCACAGGTTAATTTTGCCGTAGGTTATCCTTTTTAAATATACCTTGTATATTTCTCATTGTCTCCCTGTATTAACTCTTTGTTACTTAGGTGTTTGTTGTAGGTTACTTAAAGTGTAGGGCGTTTAACTTTTAGCTTATTCAAATTAATAATATTTGCGGATATTATCGTAACTTTCATCTGTGAATAATTTTATGTTTTGGTCAGATGGTGTTCACAAGACAAAATTTTATCATTCCCCT
>JBDLJM010000195.1 GCA_039714315.1 Bacteroidota bacterium
CTTTTATTAAGTATGTTTTCAAAAAAAATGACGTCATCTGCTATAGATGACGTCATTTTTTTCTTCTATCCACTTAAGGATAAATAGGATTAACGTTATAAACTAATCAAAATACTCCGAAAATTTCTCAAAAATTATCTTAAACCAAACGGTATAATTATCAGGATTTTCTAAAATGTCATTTTTCAGATCGTCTATTGCTATCCACTTCCAGCTGTCAACCTCTTCCGGATTAATAACGGGTTCGGTTTCGCAATAACCAACAAAAACATGATCGAGTTCATGCTCGGTAAGTCCGTTGTCGAAAGGAGCTTTATATATAAAGGAGAAAATATCTTTTAATTCGCAGTCAAAGCCCATCTCTTCAACCATTCTGCGATGTGCTCCATCCTCATAGCTCTCTCCAACTCTCGGATGCGAACAACATGTATTAGTCCATAAGCCCGGAGAATGATATTTCCCCAATGCTCTCCGCTGAAGCATCAGTTCATTTTTTTTATTAATTATAAAAACCGAAAATGCCCTGTGAAGCAAAGCCTTTTCATGCGCTTCGATCTTCTCCATTGCCCCTACTACTTCATCATTTTCGTTAACTAATACAACCTTTTCTACGGACATGTTTTTTCTTTTTTCTTTTTCCTTTGAATGTGCAAATATAATATCTTCTTTTTGGCTTAAAAGATTAATAGGTTAAAAGGTTATATGTATTTTTTTTGAACTTCAACCATTCATCTTTAAATATCAATTTAATCTTTTATCCACGAAAGGCGTGGCAGGCTTTCATCTTGTCTTTCGTCTTCCATCTTTTGTCTTTCCTGCCTGACTGAGTCACGCAGGCAGGTATCTTTTGTCTTCCGTCTTTTGTCTTTTATCTTTTGTCTTAAAATAACTCCCATTATAAAAGCTCATAACTTAAAGTTTTTATAAATTTGCAGACTCTAATAAAAAGTTAAATAGAAGTCGATGATTAAAATAACATTGCCTGATGGTTCCGTAAAGGAATTTGAACAAGGCGTAACTCCATTTGATGTCGCCAACTCTATCAGTAGTGGTTTGGCCCGTAATGTAATTTCTGCAAAAGTAAATGATGTAATTGTAGAAACCACCACTCCGATCAATACGGATGCTACCCTGACGCTTTTTACCTTCGAAAGTAAAGAAGGAAAAGATGCTTTTTGGCACTCGTCGGCACACATACTTGCTCAGACTCTTGAATTTTTCTATCCGGGAATAAAATTAACTATAGGCCCGTCTATTGAGAATGGTTTCTATTACGATGTTGATTTTGGGGAATATTCTTTCACTGAAAAGGATTTTAAGAAAGTGGAAGATAAAATGTTGGAATTTGCCCGTGAAAAAGCACAATTCAAACTGCATAACGTAAGCAAAGTTGAAGCGTTAAAAAAATATGAAAAAGAAGGCAACCAATACAAGGTAGAATTAATCGAAAACCTTGTAGATGGGGCTATATCTTTCTGCGATCATGGTAATTTTACTGACCTTTGTAGAGGTGGACACATCCCTAATACAGGAATAATTAAAGCAGTAAAAGTAATGAGTGTTGCCGGTGCTTACTGGCGTGGCGACGAAAACAAAGAACAGCTTACTCGTGTTTATGGTATATCTTTCCCAAAGCAAAAATTACTGAAAGAATATTTAGAGAAACTTGAAGAAGCCAAGAAACGTGATCACCGTAAATTAGGAAAAGAACTTAAGTTGTTTACTTTCTCTCAAAGAGTTGGACAAGGTCTTCCATTATGGTTACCAAAAGGTGCTGCTTTAAGAGAAAGACTTGAAAGCTTCCTCAAAAAAGCTCAGAAAACTGCCGGATACGATCAGGTTATTTCTCCACACATCGGAGATAAAGCTTTATATGAAACATCGGGACACTATGCTAAATATGGTGCTGATTCGTTCCAGCCAATAAATACTCCAAACGAAGGTGAAGAATATTTATTGAAACCTATGAACTGCCCTCACCACTGTGAGATGTATAAAGCTGAACCGTGGTCGTACAAAGATCTGCCTATTCGCTATGCCGAATTTGGTACGGTTTACCGCTACGAACAGTCAGGAGAATTACACGGGCTTACCCGTGTTAGAAGTTTTACTCAGGATGATGCACATATTTTCTGTACACCTGATCAGCTTAATGAAGAGTTCAAAGCTGTTATTGATCTTGTGAAGTATGTATTCTCATCCTTAGGGTTTGAAGATTTCACAGCTCAAATATCGCTTAGAGACAAAGAAGATAAAAGCAAATATATAGGATCGGACGAAAACTGGGAAAAAGCCGAAAATGCTATTATCGAAGCTACTAAAGAAAAAGGGCTGGAAACTACTATAGAATATGGTGAAGCCGCATTCTATGGACCAAAACTTGACTTTATGGTAAGAGATGCAATCGGTCGTAGCTGGCAGCTTGGAACTATTCAGGTTGACTACAATTTACCGGAACGTTTTGAACTGACATATAAAGGATCTGACGACAAGGATCACCGCCCTGTTATGATACATCGCGCTCCTTTTGGGTCTATGGAACGATTTATTGCTATTTTGATAGAACACACAGGGGGTAATTTTCCTCTTTGGTTAACTCCTGAACAGGCTATTATACTGCCAATCAGTGAGAAATATCATAATTATGCCAAAAAAGTTTCACAAGTCCTGGAAAATTCCGAAATTCGCACGCTCATTGACGAGAGAGCTGAAAAAATTGGAAGAAAGATTCGCGATGCGGAAATTTCAAAAATCCCGTTCATGATCATTGTTGGAGAAAACGAAGAGAAAGAATTAAAACTTTCTGTCAGAAAACATGGTCATGGAGATTTAGGAAGCTTTACAACTAAAGAATTTACTACCTTGGTTAACGAGGAAATAAATAATACTTTAAAACAATTTAACTAATTATTAATTAAAATTTTAGAGCCCTGGCTATAAGAAGAAAAGGAGGACGTCGCCCTCTAAGAGTAATTAAAGAGAACCCACATAGAATTAACCGTGAAATAAGAATTCCGGAAATCAGATTGGTGGGCGAAAACGTTGAGATTGGTGTTTATCAAACTCGCGATGCTTTAAAGATTGCACAAGAGCAAGAATTAGACTTAGTAGAGATTTCGCCAAAAGCGGTTCCTCCGGTATGTAAAATTATCGATTACAAAAAGTTCTTGTACGATCAGAAAAAGAAACAAAAAGAACTCAAGTCAAAAGCTTCTAAAGTAGTAATCAAAGAGATTCGTTTTGGTCCGCAAACCGATGATCACGATTACGAATTTAAGAAAAAGCACGCTGAAAAGTTCTTAAAAGACGGAGCTAAATTAAAAGCTTTTGTATTCTTTAAAGGTCGTTCAATTATATTCAAAGAACAAGGTCAAATATTGTTGTTAAAATTAGCTCAGGACCTTGAAGAGTTTGGAAAAGTTGAACAAATGCCAAGACTTGAAGGAAAGCGTATGACAATGTTCATTGCGCCAAAGAAAAAGTAAAGACACCGTTCACGCTTATAGCGTAACGAGTTTTTAAATAGTAGGTAGGATAGCTATTAAAAACTGAAGAAGATGCCAAAATTGAAAACAAAATCTAGTGCTAAGAAACGTTTTAAGTTGACAGGTACTGGAAAATTGAAAAGAAAACACGCTTTTAAAAGTCACATCTTAACTAAGAAGACTAAAAAGCAAAAGAGAAACCTTACACAAGCAGGTTTAGTTCATAAATCTGATGAAGCAAACATCAGACAACAACTAAACTTATCTTAATCAGCTTAATTGTTGATTAATTTAGCTTAACCTGAAAAGGTTCGGTAATTTTATTAACCATGTAGCGGTGCAAATAACAAAGTGCGGTTTAGTCCGTCGCCCTCTACAAAAATAAATTAGGAAAATATGCCTAGATCAGTAAACGCAGTAGCTTCGAGAGCCAGAAGAAAAAGAGTCTTGAAGCAAGCCAAAGGATACTTTGGAAGAAGAAAAAATGTTTGGACAGTAGCAAAAAATGCTGTTGAAAAAGGATTAACATACGCTTATAGAGATCGTAAGAACAAAAAACGTTCATTCAGATCTTTGTGGATCGTTCGTATTAACGCCGGTGCACGTATCAATGGTATGTCTTACTCTCAGTTAATGGGGGCTATCAAAGCTAACAACATCGATTTGAACCGTAAAGTTCTTGCCGATTTAGCTATGAACCACCCTGAAGCTTTCAAAGCTATTGTTGAGAAAGTAAAATAGATTTTATTTAATAAATAATATAATTATCCTACTTATACAAAGCCACCTCTTTTTGGGGTGGTTTTTTTTTGTGCCATATATTTTTAGAAGCTGTTTCCCGCTGTCCGTTTATACGCTTCGCCCCTATTGTATTTCATATTAGTCGTAAATAATCTCTTCGCAAACTCAGAGCTTCTGTACTCCTATATTCAAATACAATAGTTGCTGCAGGGTATCACTTCCATCGGGGCTAAAACGCACCTCTACCA
>JBDLJM010000196.1 GCA_039714315.1 Bacteroidota bacterium
TTTGAATTCTTCGATTTTTGGTAATTTTGCGATCAATTTTTCTTTGGCTTCTTTCCAATCTTCATTTGATTGATACAAATCGGTTAAATTCCATTTGTACTTATCGTCTATATCAAATCGATCCTGTTGACTAAAACTAAAAGGACTGAGAATAAGTGAAAAGAAAAGAATTAATGACCAAACAATGTTTCGTTTTATTTTCATAATAGAAAGGTTTAAAAAAGTTAACCTTCAAAGTTAAAGTTCTTTTTTTTATTAAGTGTTACTAATATCATAATTATTAACATATAAATTTCGTGGATATAGTACAAATAAATTTAAAAAAGTAACTTCCAAATGTAGTATAATCAGAAATTTATAACTCCTACTAAAAAAACGGTATTGTTGCATCTCTAATAGAAAGTCATTTTATTAACTGAAACATCGAAAGTAAAAGATATTTTAATCAATATTGTAGAAATAATAAATGCAAAACCCTTACAATCATATAATTATAAGGGTTTGTCGTACTCGAGGTGGGAATCGAACCCACACGATATTGCTACCACTGGATTTTGAATCCAGCGCGTCTACCAATTCCGCCACTCGAGCTCACATTAAATTAGCCCTTCATCATTTTTTCAACATTTATCATAGTCACGCTAATCAATCTCATTTAAACATATATACTGATATCTTTCAAAAATATGTTCACTAAAAAAATTTAGAACGGGGTACAAAATTATAATAATTTTTTAATTTTGCACAGGCTCAACCAAACTTATCTATATTTCATGTCATCATCAAACTTAACACCAAAATTATTTGCTTGTTCGCAAAGTCAAGTATTAGGAAAAAAAATTGCAAAAGAAAACGATTTACCCCTTGGAAAAGTTGATTTACAAAACTTTAGTGACGGGGAGTTTCAACCAGCATTTAAGGAATCTGTTAGAGGAAGAAGGGTTTTCATTATAGGCTCTTCCATGCCACCGGCAGACAACTTGATGGAGTTATTGTTGCTACTAGATGCAGCAAAAAGGGCTTCTGCTCGTCATATTACCGCCGTTATCCCTTATTTTGGATGGGCACGTCAAGACAGAAAAGACAAACCACGTGTAGCCATTGGTGCCAAAATGGTAGCCAATTTAATTCAAAGTGCCGGTGCCACACGTATTATGACTATGGATCTGCACGCTGATCAAATTCAAGGTTTTTTTGAAAAACCGGTAGACCATTTATATGCTTCGACTGTCTTTTTACCCTATATCGAAAATTTAAAATTGCCTAACCTTGTAATTGCATCCCCCGATATGGGAGGATCTAAAAGAGCTTATGCCTATTCAAAATACCTAAAAAGCGATGTTGTTATATGTTATAAACAACGTGAGAAAGCAAATATCATAAGTAAAATGGAACTAATAGGTGATGTAAAAGGCAAACATGTAGTTTTAGTAGATGATATGGTCGATACTGCAGGAACATTGGTGAAAGCAGCCGGTTTAATGATAAAAAGAGGAGCTTTAAGCGTAAGAGCAGTGGCTACTCATGCGATTTTATCAGGAAAGGCACATGAGAGAATAAAAGACTCAAAATTAGAGGAATTAGTAGTGACTGATACTATCCCCCTTAAAATAGAAAATAGTAAGATAAAAGTTGTATCTTGCGCCCCCTTATTCGCTAAGGTAATGAATAAGGTGCATACGAATGAATCTATAAGTGGACAATTTCTAATGTAAAAATATTAATTTCAAATTTTATAAATTAAATGCAATCAATTACAATC
Organism: Bacteroidota bacterium; assembly: GCA_039714315.1. Taxonomy (NCBI): domain Bacteria; kingdom Pseudomonadati; phylum Bacteroidota; species Bacteroidota bacterium. The sequence goes on from JBDLJM010000196.1 coordinate 1,763, forward strand.
AAAGGATCTAAAAGAGAAAGCGTAGGCAAAAAAGCTACAAGAGCACTACGTAATGCTGACAAGGTTCCTTGCGTTATATACGGCGAGGGTGAACCAATACATTTTTCAGCAGATGAACTAACATTCAAGCCATTGGTATTTACATCTAACGTTTATATTTCAATGATTGAATTAGATAACGGAGAAAAATATGAAACCGTTATACAAGATTTACAATTTCACCCGGTAACTGATAAGTTGTTACACATCGATTTCTACCAATTACATGATGACAAACCTCTTACAATAAAAATTCCGGTTAAGCTGGAAGGCACATCAGTTGGTGTGAAAAATGGTGGAGTACTTCGTTTTCCTAATCGAAAACTTTCTATTACAGCATTACCAAAAGATCTTCCCGATTTCTTTACAGTAAATATTGAAGATCTTAATATCGGCGATAAGTTTTCTGTAGAAGAGTTTGATTATGAAAACATCTCATTTAATCACCCGGGAGACATGGTAGTTTGTCAAGTAAGAGTTGCCAGAGCGGCAATAGTTGATGAGGTAGAAGAAGAAGAAGGTGAAGAAGGTGAAGAAGGTGAAGAAGGTGAAGAGGGCGTTGAAGGTGCAGAAGGAACAGAAGGAGCTGTTAAAGACACTAAAGAAGGTGAAACTCCTAAAGAATAAACAAGAAAAGACTTCCGATAAATGTTATCGGAAGTTTTTTTATTTATATATTGCTTAAAAACGAAAAAGATTTATATTTGCAACCGCTTAAATTAAGCATAAGCAAGGTACCTTAGCTCAGTTGGTAGAGCAATAGACTGAAAATCTATGTGTCCGCAGTTCGATTCTGCGAGGTACCACTAAAAAGCCACTTCAAAATATTGAAGTGGCTTTTTTTTAATGTAACATTTTCTCAATATTTTATACAGCAAAACAATTGACCACACTCATTCATTTCGATGATTTGTATCATTGTGTTTTTTTCAAAAAGTCCAGACATTTGTTATGAGTATGTGATATGATGCTATTCACTGTTGACAAAGTAAATAGCTCAAAGTTTGAATTTAAAAAAAGAGACTATCATGAAAACAAAATCACACATTAATTTAATCTTTTTAGGATTGATTCTGTTTATTTTTACAGTAGAACTTTCCGCACAATATGGATTTAGCGAACCAACTAATCTACCGGTTTTAAGCTATGGTGATCCTGATGAGTGGGATGATGAAACAGTTTGGTTTCCATGTGTTATTAAGGATGGGGATACTTTAAAAATGTGGTATACAGGAAGAGATGAAATCATATGGCAAGCAGGTATTGCGAATGTTGGATATGCTTGGTCTCTTGATGGTATAACATGGGACAAATACAGTGGAAATCCCGTATTAACAGCCGATTTACCCTGGGAAGAAAGTAGCGTGGGTCCAGATGCCGTAATTAAAGATGGTAATACGTTAAAGATGTGGTATAGTGGACCTGGTGGGAACGGTTTTGCTACATCTGTTTATGGCAAAACATGGAGTAAGCATCCTGATCCTATAGGCCCTTATGAAGGACCTGCAGGAGATTGGGATGATGCCGGAGTTTGGGTACAAACCGTTATAAAGGACGCAGGACAATACAAGATGTGGTATACTGGCTTAAGACCAGGTTTTCCACAAATACAAGCACTTCCTCAAATCGGTCTGGCAACTTCAACCGATGGTTTACAATGGACAAAACACGATGATCCAACAACTACAGAAGCTCCTTTTGCAAGCAGCGATCCAGTACTTGAGCTCGGGGAAACTGATGCATGGGATCAACATAGGGCTATGTTGCCAAATGTTCTTAAAAATGTTTCCGGCTATGAAATGTGGTACACCGGGTTAAAAGGCCCAATAAACACGAGTGTCCTACAACATATAGGTTACGCCTCATCTACCGACGGAATTAGTTGGATTAAACATTCTGAAAACCCAATATTTACTGATCCGAGAGAGTGGGGAAAGGGCATCTACGGAGGTTCTGTTTTATTTTATGATGATGATTATCACTTATGGTTTGCTTGTTTTCATAACTTAATAACTGGGGCTCAGGCCAGTCCTCAAATTGGTTATGCAAACGGATATGGGGTTGGAGTAAATGAATTACAACAAAACCTTCAATTAGTCCATAATTACCCTAATCCTTTTGCCTCCTCAACAACTATTGAGTATGAACTAACTATTCCCGAGATTATCTCAATAACTATATATAACCATCTTGGTGTGCAGATTAAAGTGATTGAGGAAAAACAATCATCGGGTAAACAGCAAGTTATTTGGCAAGCAGATAATCTACCTGCCGGTGTATATTTCTGTGTATTAGAAACCAACAATGGCATACAAACAACGAAAATGATAAAACAATAGATAAGTCAATTATTCTATAACATATTAAATTCTAACTTGTATACGTAGTTCCACCGAAGCATCGGGGTTGCGAGGCACCACACAAAACCGTAACACATTTTTATTAGGAATTGTTGCGGTTTTTTTATTATGTATAGTAAAATTACAATGGAAAACCAGACTTGCTTTTTATCAAAAAAGACTATCTCATATTACATATATTTCATTTTTTATAAATAAATAGCTGAAAAATAGTTCAAATCATTAAATAATTCTATCTTTGCGCATTATTAATTATATTATTCATTAAAAAATGAAAAAAGGTACAGTAAAATTCTTCAAC
>JBDLJM010000197.1 GCA_039714315.1 Bacteroidota bacterium
GGCGCAAAATATTCAGCAATTGTTGGAATAGGGGATAAATTATCCCGATTAGAGAGGGAAACAGGAGAAAAGTATCTTCGCTTAAATCGGGGAGTACCGGCAGTTGCCAATATCGATTTATCGGAAGTGATTCCCCTGATTGATTTTGATTCTCCAAAGATTAAAGTTTATCCTGCAAATTCTGGAAAGTCCGAATTGAAATCTGCTATTAATAAGTATTATTTCCAAAATAAAACTTCCGACGATAATATCTATGTTACTGCAGGGGGAATGAATGCATTGGATTTAGTTTTTAAAACATTAGATGTAGAAAAAGTGTTTCTGCCTGAATTCTATTGGGGGGCTTACGCCAATATCATGAAGATTAATAAAGTTGAAAGCGGCACTTACTTTTCATTTGATGAACTGAAAAATAATATAGAACAATACAAAAACTCAGCAGTTCTGGTCTGCGATCCCAATAATCCGGTGGGTAACAAATACGATGACGAAATGTTACTGGAACTGGTAGAAGAACTGAGCGCTAATGATGTTGTTATTATTTGGGACAGTCCATACAGAAAGTTATTCTTTGAGGAAGATGATGATTTTTATGCCAGATTATCAGGGAATGAAAATGTGATACTGGCTGAAAGTTTTAGTAAGTCAATAGGTCTTAGCGGACAGCGCATTGGATTTGTACATACTACAAACAAAGAGTTCAACACCGAGTTTAATATTAATCTGCTGTATGCCACAAATGGTATTAATGCGTTTGCTCAGGTACTTGTCGAAAAAATACTAACCACTCCCCAAGGGATGGCCGCTGCAAAAGAATTCCGCAGGAAAACTATCGAAGATATGAATAAGAATATAGAGTTTCTTCGCAGTAAAAAGCTGTTGGCCGATGAATTTTATCAAAACTCGGCTCCGGTTGGAATTTTTGTAATTGTTAATAAGAGTGAGGAGGAACTCCTTGAGGCAAAAGTAGGAAGTGTAGGTCTGTCGTATTTCACAAAAATCAGTAAGGAATTTGGGCAGAAATATTCACGAATTTGTATTGCGGTACCTCATGCAGAATTAAAGGAGTATTTATAAGTATAGTAACAAATGCCCAAGTTGGTGTAAATTAGTGCTTTAAAATTGATAGGTGATAATAAAATATTCACTATATTTGCACGCATTTTAGAAAAAGATGCACGTACATAATAATCATTTAAATAATATTGGCATGTATTTAACAGCTGAAAAGAAAAAAGAGATCTTCGCTAAATATGGCGCAAGTGAAACGAACACAGGATCTACAGAAGGACAAGTTGCATTGTTTACTTTCCGTATCAATCACCTTACAGAACACTTAAAAGGAAATCGTAAAGATTTTAACACTGAGCGTTCTCTAGTTGCATTGGTAGGTAAACGTCGTTCATTACTTGATTACTTAAAAGCAAAAGATATTGTAAAATATCGTGAGCTTATTAAAGATCTTGGGATCAGAAAATAATCAGATCAGAAATGTTATTAAAGAGAGGCTTCGAAATGGAGCCTCTTTTTTTGTGTCTAAATATTTTCAAAAAAAGGTTAAAAACCAATAGCTTAATAGTATGAAAATATCATCAAAGATCCCGAAATGCAATTTTCGAACTGCTATGCCAAACAAAACTATAGCGGAGAGCCGGGAATAGCACCAATAAAAAGACACAGGAAACTTCAGTAAATTAACTGTTCATTTGTTAATCTGTATATGAAAGTCATTTTTTACATAAGCTCATAACTGTACTATAAACAAATAAATTTAATCACAAAATAAAATTTCCCATTAACACATAAATGATGTAACTTGCGGCGCAAATTACAGAGAGTAAAAAATAGATTATGATGTCACGTTATAGTATGGTGATAATCAGACAGTTTAATTAAAGAAAAATATGATACCAAAGGTATTTAACAAAACCATCGATTTAGGCGATGGACGTACCATCTCGATCGAGACAGGTAAATTAGCCAAACAAGCAGACGGATCAGTAGTTGTAAGAATGGGTGATGCTATGATTTTGGCAACAGTGGTTTCTAATAAAGATGCTTCTCCGGGAGTAGATTTTTTACCACTAACAGTAGACTATAGACAAAAATTTGCAGCAGCAGGTCGTTTCCCGGGAGGATTCCTTAAGAGAGAAGCTCGTCCGGCTGATGAAGAGATCTTAACAATGCGTCTTGTTGACCGTGTTCTTAGACCATTATTCCCAAGTGATTATCACGCAGAAACTCAAATCATGATTCAGTTGATGAGTCACGATAAAGATGTTATGCCTGATGCTCTTGCAGGTCTTGCAGCTTCTGCAGCTTTATCATTAACAGATATCCCTTTCGAAGGGCCAATTTCTGAAGTACGTGTAGCACGTGTTGAAGGAGAATTTGTAATAAACCCATCTGCTGCTCAATTAGAAGTTGCTGATATCGAGCTTATGGTTGGAGCTTCTATGGATAGCGTTGCTATGGTAGAAGGTGAGATGCTTGAAGTTTCTGAAGAAGAAATGTTAGAAGCTATCAAACTTGCTCACGATGCGATTAAGATTCAATGTCAGGCTCAGATCGATCTGGCTGAAGAAGCTGGTAAAGTTCTTGCACCTCGTGAGTATTCTCACGAAGAGGCTGATGACGAAGAATTAAGAGCTAAAGTAAACGAAGCTTGTTACGATAAATGTTATGCAATTGCAAAACAGGGAACCGGTAAAGTTGAGCGTACTGAAGCATTTGCAGCAGTAAAAGAAGAATTCATTGCTCAGTATAGCGAAGAAGAACTTGAAGAGAAAAAAGGTCTTATCGGTAAATACTACAAAGAATCAATGAAAGAAGCTGTTCGTCAGTGTGTTCTTAACGAAGGAATTCGTTTAGATGGACGTGCTACAACAGAAATCAGACCAATATGGTGTGAAACTGATTATTTACCTTCAGTTCACGGTTCGGCTATTTTCACTCGTGGTGAAACTCAGGCTTTGGCAACTGTAACTTTCGGTACTAAATTAGATGCAAACAGAATCGACTCTGTAACTACACAAGGTGAAGAGAAATTCTACTTACATTATAACTTCCCTCCATTCTCAACTGGTGAAGCTCGTCCTATCAGAGGAGTATCGCGTAGAGAGATCGGACACGGAAACCTAGCTCAAAGAGCACTTAAATCAATGATCCCAAATGACTGTCCTTATACAGTACGTGTTGTTTCTGAGATTTTAGAATCAAACGGTTCTTCGTCTATGGCTACAGTTTGTTCGGGAACAATGGCTCTTATGGATGCCGGAGTTAAGATGACTAAGCCGGTTTCGGGTATCGCAATGGGATTAATTTCTGATGAAGAAACAGGTAAATTTGCAGTTCTTTCAGATATCTTAGGAGATGAAGATCACTTAGGAGATATGGACTTTAAAGTTACAGGTACTGTTGACGGTATCACAGCTTGTCAGATGGATATTAAAGTAAAAGGTCTTTCTTACGAAATCCTTACTCAGGCTTTAATGCAGGCTCGCGATGGTCGTTTACACATTATGGAGAAATTAGTTGAGACTATCGAAGCTCCACGTGCTGAACTTAAGGCTAACGCTCCAAAAATTGTTATTGTTGAGGTTGCTAAAGACTTCATAGGTGCAATTATCGGACCTGGTGGAAAAGTTATTCAACAACTTCAGAAAGATACTGAAACTACAATTACAATCGAGGAAATTGATGAGATTGGTAGAGTTGAAATTCTTGGTACAAACCAGGAAGGAATCGACCTTGCTCTTCAGACTATCGACAATATAACTTTTGTTCCTGAGGTGGGAAGTGTATTTGAAGGTACAGTTAAGGATATCAAAGAATTTGGTGCATTTGTAGAGATTGCTCCGGGTACTGACGGTCTTCTTCATATATCTGAAATAGCTTACGAAAGAGTAAACAAAGTTGAAGATAAACTTAAAATCGGAGACAAAGTTGATGTTAAACTTTTGGAAAAAGATCCAAGAGGAAAACTAAAACTTTCTGCCAAAGCTCTTATGCCAAAACCTGAAGGTTGGGTAGATCGTCCGGCTCGTCCTCCAAGATCTAACGATCGTAGAGGTGGTAACGACCGCAGAGGTGGTGATCGCAGAGACAACAGAGACAGAAAACCAAGAAGAGACTAGTAAATAGTTCTTATAAATAAAAATACCGTCACCCCCTGACTAATATTCACAACAGTGATAGTCAGGGGGTGACTTTTTTGTATTTGGGCGTTACCCCTTCGCGAAAAGCTTCGGGGGCGGGCTTTCGGCTATATCTTTTTTCAGAAAAAGAAAAAAGGATACCACCTCTATCCCTAACGCTACTGGATAAATGCAAACAAAGGAAACTTTCTTTTCTTTGTTTG
>JBDLJM010000198.1 GCA_039714315.1 Bacteroidota bacterium
CGACTCACCTGCCCATCCGGTCAGGCGGGTTGGAGTTTTTGAAAAAAAACTTACGCCTCGAGATGACGTATTAAAGTTACGTTGGTAAATAATAAAAAAGGTTGCTTCATAAAAATGAAGCAACCTTTTTTATATAATATTTAATTCTCTTAGTCTTCCAATGACGCTAAATAATGCTCCGCATCGATTGCAGCCATCGCTCCTGTTCCTGCAGCTGTAATTCCCTGACGGTATTTACTGTCCTGAACATCTCCTGCAGCAAAAACACCCGGCAGATTAGTTTTTTGACCTTCTCCTGTTATAATAAATCCTGTTTCATCCATATCAACCTGACCTTTAACAAAATCAGAGTTTGGCTTATGGCCGATAGCTATAAATACGCCATCTAGCTTAACTTCTTCTTTTTCTCCTGATTTTTTTACCAGGCGAATTCCTTCTACTCCATTTTCTCCAAGAAACTCTTCGATCTGGGAATTCCATTTAACTTCGATATTCGGAGTGTTTAAAACTCTATTTTGCATAACCTTCGAAGCACGAAGCTCATCTCTACGCACTACCAAAGTTACTTTATTACAAAGTTTAGCCAGATAAGTAGCTTCTTCGGCAGCAGTATCACCACCACCTACTACAGCAACATCTTTCCCTTTGTAAAAGAAACCGTCGCAAGTAGCACAGGCAGATATCCCAAACCCTCTCAAACGAGTCTCAGATTCCAATCCTAAATATTTAGCAGAAGCTCCGGTAGATATAATTACAGTTTCAGCTTCTATTATCTTTCCACCTTCAACCTCTAACTTATGTAATCCTCCTTTTTCTGTAGCCAAATCAGCTTTTACTACTCTTCCAAAACGAATATCAGTACCAAAACGCTCTGCCTGCTTCTTGATATCTTCCATCATTGTAGGACCATCAATTCCTTCGGGATAGCCCGGAAAGTTTTCAACATCTGTAGTTGTAGTTAACTGTCCTCCCATTTCCATACCTGTATACAAAACAGGCTTTAGATCTGCCCTTGAAGAATAAATACCCGCAGTATAACCGGCAGGCCCGGAACCAACAATAAGAACTTTTACTCTTTCTACAGAAGTCTCAACATTCTCCTTACTTGCTGATTCATCAGTTGACACTCCTCCGAAATTGAATTGTTTTACTGAATCACTCATATCTTTATAATAATTGCGTTTTTTATAATCTATAATTTTAACGGCTGCAAAAATACAATATTTACACGTTACATCTGTGTAATATAAGTTACAAATAATATTATGACTGATAAATAGACAAAAAAAACACTATCTCTTCTTAGAACTCATACATCAATCCAATACCCAGAATTTGTCTCACCTGAATTCTTCTTTCTTTTTCACCTGTTGCACTTTCTTCTATATTAAATAAAACATCTTTCTCGTATTTTACATGAAAACCAAAATTAACTGTAAAATATTTGTGAAGTGGCATTGAGAGATCAAGTTGCCAGTCTAAATAATCTATACTCCCAAAATCGTGTACATAATCGGAATAAACTGATAGTTTATTTAGTAATGAATAGTTCTTATAGAAGTTATACTTCCAAAACACATCTATCCAAGGCCCAATTTTATGATACACTCTCTCTTTATTTCTATTTATATCACCTTTTATAGCTAATTGATCATTAAAAACAAAGGTTGTATTCTCTGTAAATGGTGAAATATAAAAATAGAAATCATCATTTCTTGTATATTTTGCTCCAACCCCCACAAATATTTTTGCAGGAGAAAAGAAGGCTGATTTTAATATATGATCTCCATCGTCGCGATAATCATATCCATTAGAAAACTGTGTATTGAATCGCAGCTGGGTTGTAGCATACCATTTTTCCACTACTCTATAACCAAAAGTTCCTGTATACTCTATAAGGTCACTTGTCTTTCGTCCATCCTTTTCTTCCTGACGGTTCATTCCATACTCAACCTTCAGAATATTATCCCATTTAATATTTTCCTTATTATAAATGGCATGCCAATCAAATCTTAAAAGCGCAGTAACAATATTGTCCCCCCCGGCATTCCAGTTACTATAATAATTTTCACTAAACAATGCCTCCGCCTTTGTATCAGATTTCCAATAAGTAGTATCGCGTGCTATAGGAACAATTTTAACTTTAGGATATTTAGACAGGAAATCAACTACTGTAGAATCAACGATAATCTGAGCATTAGCATACAACGCTTGAAACAAGAAAAATATTAGGACTATATATTTTTTCATTAAAAAAGGGTGATTATGAGGGTAGCAAAGTTATTAATTTAGTGATTTATTAAAAATTTCAATCAATTTTTCTTTTATCTTATTAACCGAAATTCCCATTTCTTCATGAAGCTCCAAAGGTTTTCCATGATCAATAAAATAATCATCGGCTGCAAGTGAAATTATTCTGTTTTTCCTGGAATTTTCATTCGCCCATTCAATAACAGCACTACCAAATCCTCCGGATTTCACTCCATCTTCCACAGTTAGTACAGTTCTATAATCATCAAATATTCCCGACAGCAACTCTTCATCCAATGGCTTTACAAACAGCATATTAAAATGCCCTGTTTTTTCCTGTAATTCCGCATCCAGTAAACTTATCGCATCTGAAACAAAATTACCGGGATGTCCTATCGAAACTACTGCAATTTCAGTTCCTTTCCTGATTATTTCCCCTTTACCTATTTCTATTTTTTTTGGATTATTCCTCCATTGTTCAAGTACACCATTTCCTCTTGGATACCTGATAGAAAAAGGCCTTCCGGAATTCACTGCTGTAAACATCAGGTTTCGCAGATCATTTTCGTTCATAGGGGCCGAAACCACCATGTTTGGAATAGTACGCAACCAGGCCATATCTAAAGTACCATGATGAGTAGCCCCATCTTCGCCAACTACTCCTCCGCGATCGATACAAAACACTACGGGCAGGTTTTGAATTGCAACATCATGAACTACCTGATCATAGGCTCTTTGCAAAAATGTAGAATAAATTACCACAACAGGCTTCATCCCCCGAGTAGCCATTCCTGCAGCTAAAGTAACCGCATGCTGTTCGGCTATTCCAACATCAAAAGCCCTTTCCGGATATTTATCCATCATATACTTTAATGAACTCCCGCTGGGCATTGCCGGAGTTATTCCAACTATATCTTTATCCTTGTCGGCTAATTCTACAATTGTTTCTCCAAAAACATCCTGATACCTTAAAGGTAAACCGCCTGAGCCCTCTTTCAAAGGAAGACCCGTTTCTAAATCAAACTTACCCGGCGCATGAAACCTAACCTGATCTTCTTCCGCCTTTTTATAACCTTTTCCCTTTGTTGTTACTACATGAAGAAATTTAGGTCCATCATGTCCTTTAAGCTCATTTAACACATGGATAAGATCTTCTAAATTATGACCGTCAACCGGACCAAAGTATTTAAAATTTAAAGCTTCAAATATATTCTTCGACTCACAGCCATCTTTCTTTACAGAGGCCAAATAATCCTTAAGAGCTCCAACATTAGGATCGATAGCCATGGCGTTATCATTTAGAACAACAAGGATGTCGGCACCCGCTACTCCTGCATGATTTAATCCTTCAAAAGCCATCCCTGAGGCGATTGAAGCATCACCAATTACGGCTATATGTTTTCGTATTTCTCCTTTGATTTTAGAGGCAATAGCCATTCCTAAAACAGCAGAAATGGATGTTGAAGAATGTCCTGTTCCGAATGCATCATATTTACTCTCGCTCATTTTAGGAAATCCGCTAACTCCTCCTTTTTGACGGTTGGTATGAAAATCTTTTCTCCTTCCTGTGATTAATTTATGAACATAAGCCTGATGACCAACATCCCATACCAGTTTATCATTTGGAGTATCGAAAATATAATGTAAGGCTAAAGTAAGTTCAACCACTCCTAAACTTGCCCCTAAATGCCCCTCCTTGGCTGACACCTGGTGAAGTATAAAATCTCTAAGTTCTTTTGCCAAAGAGCCAAGTTCATTTACAGAAAGTTTTTTTATATCGAGGGGTGATTCAATATTTTCCAGTAAGGACATTTATTTCTATTTTTTTTACGAATCAAAGGTAAGGAAATGTAGATATCTTTTTATTAAATGTATTCATTTTGCATGAGGGTTATTCGGCTCCGCTCAGAAACCTGATATTTTATTCAAAGCGTGAGGGATTGCTGCGCATCCCTCTACATTGTGTTGAAAACATCAAAAAAGAAAAATGAATTTCCCTTTTTTTCTATTTATTCAAAGCGTGAGGGATTGCTACGCATCCCTCTACATTGTGTTGAAAACATCAAAAAA
>JBDLJM010000199.1 GCA_039714315.1 Bacteroidota bacterium
CTCCGACTAATATCCAAAAAGATACAGGCGAAAGCCTGACCCGCAGGGGCACGCCCAAAATATTATAAAAAAAAGCCCCGAGAAATAATTCCCGGAGCTTTTTGCATTTTGCTTGTTTGTTTTTAAAGCTTATTTATTCCCCAATAGATAAAACTTTAATTTATACAGGAACCTTTATTGGTTCAACAGCTATTGAATTTAACTCATCCCTAAGGTTAACAAAGTCCATAAGGATATTATCGCGTTGATCAATAACATTGCTCTTAAGAGAATTAAACATATCGAGATAATATTCTATTCCAGAGTTAAGATTCTTCTGGAACTTCTTTAAAGTAATTATCTCCTTTTTGCTTGCATCTGCGCTTAACTCACTCAATTGGTTTTTGAAGTAGTCCATGTAGAGCTTTAATTCTTTTACAAACATATTTGGACGATCTTCGCGAGAAAGTATGTTAACTCTTCCGTATATATGATCGATCATTTCTTTCAGAGTTCTCTTCTTCTCGTAATATGCCATATTTGGTCCGGGGCAAACAGATACACCGGGTCCTTCAACCTTATAATCTAATTTGTTTGTAATTAAAGTAGCAGTACTCAAACCAACACAAATACAACCTTTTTCGGTAATCTTGTCGTATTCTTTTCTGTACTCCAACTGAGGAAGATTTTTTATTTTTAATTCCTCAATTTTCTTAGTCTGATATTGACGGGAAGCAACACAAAGTGCTTTATCGCCAAATTCAGTATTAAGTTTTACAAACTCTTTAGGACACAAACTTCCGGGTTTCCCCTGCATAATCAGGTCGGCCTTTTCAATGTCTTTAGTGTTTCCACGTAAACTGTTAAAAGGAACCCCCAAAGGAGAAATACCACTTAAATAGAGGTCATTCTCTTTAGCATCACTAAGTTGATCTAATGTTTCATCATCAATACTAACCGCTTCGGGAACTAACAGGAATGGAGAGCCCCAACCAACAGAATCAATATTGTATTTATCTAACAAGAATTCATGCTCTTCGGAAGTACCAACACCCCCTTGAGCCGAAATTTTAATATTTAAAGGCTCTACAGGTACATTTTTACCCTTTTCTTCCAGAGCTTTTATATACAGCTCATGAGTTTCGTCAATCAGACTTTGCCTGTTTTGTTTGAACTCTTCCAAAATAGGCCCCATCAAATACCCGTCGGAAGCAAATGCATGTCCTCCGCAGTTTAGTCCTGATTCTATTCTGTATTCAGAAATCCAGATTCCTCTTTTTGCAAGATATTTTCCCTGGATTAAAGCAGAACGATAGTCGCTTACCTTAAGAATTACCTTTTTCCTCAGATTAAAATTTGTATCAGGAAAAAAGTCTTCAAATTTATCAATGTATCCATAAAGTCTTGGATTCATTCCGGCAGACAGAACTACAGAAGACTGTAGTTTACTGTTTGCAAAACCACGTAATGCTGCATGAGCATCGTTGTACTCCGTTGGTAGCTTTTCGCCCTTACGGTAGTTGTCTCTGTCAACCTTGGTCATGATATTTACATCAATATCACCCAGTTGCAGGTTTTCGTTTAGCCAGTTGTAAACATCCTGTTTACTTGGCTGGTTACTTAAAAAATTATGAAACTTATTTTTTATACCTGATACGTCAGGTAATAAATTCATCAATTTGTCAAGCTCTTTAGAAGTCTTATTCTGAAAAGATTTTTTAATTTCTTCCAGGTTTTCAGTTGCAACATCGTGTAACATATCTAAATATGCCGTAAAACGTTTAGCTCTGAAATCATCAGTTTTAGATGAAATTTCCTGAAACGGTAAATCAAACTTTTCGGAATAGAATTTTCTAAGACGCTCCACCAAAATATCGTCTACAGTCGATATTACTGATGATATTCCATATTGAGCCACTTTTAACGGTGTATCGATTGTAAAACCGATACCCATTACGGGGATATGGAATGTGTGAAGACTATTCTTTTTCATTCTTTATTTATTGAAAAATTAGGTGCGCAAATTACGAATAATCTGTATAATAAAACATCTAACTTATTGATAATTAAAACTATGCAAGCATAGTAAAGTTGTCGTGCAAGGCACTGAGAAATAAGGGGTTAAGTTAATATTTTGTCGTATTGTTGTATTAGGTCGTAAATTTGAAGGAGTAGATATAAGTGATTTTTGGAATAAATTGCTCTCAATTATTGGATAAACAAATAGATGTTGTAGTCAATAAATAGTGGTTTTGGGTATTAATATCGGGCTGGGACTCAAATTTTATTTGTGAAGTGAACATTATAGCTAATTTATCATCAAAAAAAGCGTGTATATCATAATTGCCCAATTAAGTAACAAATATGACATTCGGCGCTTTTGCATTTCTATACTTTTGCATTACAAAATAAATGAATCTAACTATTTAATTATAAGATTATTATGGATATTGAAATTAAATTTGACGAACACGGAAGAATTGTTCCTTTTATCGGAGGTCGTGAAATAACAATGAATGAATCACCTTTTTTAATTTTCCTGGCAACGGCAGGAATGTGTTCAGCAGTTTATGTTCAGGCATTTATGCAGCAACGTGGTATGCCAATGGATGAGGTTAAAGTAGTCCAGAGAATGGATTATAACCAAATGACTAATATGGTAGGTAAAATAGATATTTTAGTTGATCTACCTGAGTCATTCCCGGAGAAATACAACAAAGCAATTAAGAATGTTATTGCTCAATGCCCGGTGAAACGTCACTTGGCAGAAGCTCCTTCTTTTAATGTTATCACGAACTTTGATAATGTAGAAGCATAATATTATAATAACATAATATATATAATATATGGAGCGCTCTTTTAGAGCGCTTTTTTTTTGGTGTAAATTACTGTAACTAATAAGAGATCAGTGTATTGAGTTGGTTAAAGACAGTTTTTATCAGTAAATTTATGCCATAATGATGTATTATGGGAGTTACGGTAAAAAATATTATTAGGGTACTGACAGCAGTTTTAATAATCAGTTTATTTTCGATTAGAACATATTCGCAGGATAAAGAGCAACAGGAAGAAAAGGGAGAAAAAGATAAAGGTCATATGTTTTCGCCCTATAAAATTCATAATCCTGATTATACCTGGACCAATGTTGTGAGGTTTCTGGGTGCAAAAAGTATGTTTTATACAGCTGTACTTCCCGTACATAAAAATGCTGTTGTTAAACCCGAAATACTTTTTGGCGACGTAAATGAAACTACATTTTGGTACTCATTTAATTTTGCTTTGGTTAAAAGTTTAAAAATTGGTTTTTTCTTAGGCCCGGGTATTAGTTATTCTTTTGATAGCGGACAAGGAGCAAGGGTGAGGTGGCAATATGGGTTTGGTACGCCAAATCTTACAGATGATATTCCTATAAGCCTGTTTCTACTTTCTAATATTACTTATGATTTTAATTCTGAGACTGAAACCTGGGACTGGTATAATTTTGGTATAGCCTATCAGTTAAATGAAAGGGTTAAAATTCAGATAGATATGGAGGGGAATTATCTTGGAGATCCTTTTGTTCAAAATAATATTGGTTTTGTTGTCGATTTTTAAATGCAGATTAAAGTGAAATTCATGATTTAGATCAGAAATTTCATATATTTGAAAACTTAAATATATACGAAAATTAAGGATTGCCCGTTGTTATATTAATGACACGCAAGGGTAACTGATATTAAAAACAAACAATTACAAAATGAATTTAAAGAAATTTTTAGCAGTCCCATTATTATTTATAGCAATGGTTGCAAGTGCTCAAAGCTCATACGAAATTAAAGATCCGGTAGTAAACGAAGGATGGAATAATAATGCAGAGGAAGTATTTACCAGAGCCAAAGCAAGCAACAGTGCTATATTGATGAATTTTACAGGAACTGATTGGTGTGTATGGTGTAAAAAGATTAAAAAAGAAATTTTTGACACAAAAGAATTTAAAGATTGGGCCAAAAAGAATAATGTTGAACTTTTAGAACTGGATTTTCCAAAACGAATTCAACAGTCTGACCAGTTAAGAGCGCAAAATGCTTCTTTAGCCAGAGAACTTGGTGTAAGAGGATATCCTTCAATATTTATTATTTCAAAAGGTAAAATGATAAAAACAGGATATGTTCAGGGTGGTCCGGAAGCATGGATAAAAAGTGTTGAATCGCAGATTGAAATGTAATTATAGAGTATTATAAAATATTATCAGCCTCTTGCACAAATGTGTTTGAGGCTTTTTTTATTTGTTATGATTAATTTAAGTTAAAAGTACAAAGTCTAAAGT
>JBDLJM010000200.1 GCA_039714315.1 Bacteroidota bacterium
CGATGCGTGTAATTTTGATTCGATTTTGGTGTATTAGTGAATCGGTGATACGGTGATACGGTGAATCGGTGGTACGGTGAATCGGTGATTTGGTGAATCGGTGAAACAATTAAGATATCAGTTAACCATATAAAAGTATATTTAATGACACATAAAGATTTAAAAGTTTGGCAGCTAAGTGTTGATTTGGTATTAGAAGTTTATAAATTATCTAAAGAACTGCCATCAGATGAAAAATTTGGTTTAATATCACAGATAAAGCGTTCTTCAGTTTCTGTTCCATCAAATATTGCTGAGGGTGCAGGAAGAGGATCGAATAAAGAATTTGTACGATTTATTAACATTGCTTCTGGTTCATTAAGTGAATTGGAAACACAACTAATAATAATTCAAAAACTTGAGTATTATGATACTTCTATTATCGTAGATGAAATAATAGTGATAATAAGAAAAATGTTATACAAGTTGAAGCAGTCTTTACTCTCAAAACAGAAGTAATGTTGTAAAACAGTGAATCAATCTGCATAACTGCATCACTGCATCACTGCATCACTGCATCACTGTTTCACTGTATAGCTGAATCACAATTAAGAAATAAATGGAAATAAAAACAATAAATATAGAACTAAACGGAAAATCCGTAGAAGTTCAGGATGGCGAAACTGTTTTACAGGTAGCTAAGCGCGAAGGAATAGAGATTCCTACCCTGTGTAATGATCCAAGGTTAGAGCCTTTCAGCTCGTGTTATTTGTGTGTTGTTGAGGTAGAGGGAATGAGAGGTCATCAGCCCAGTTGTTCTACCAGGGTTACTGATGGGATGAAGGTTATTACCGATAACGATGCTATTCATGCCTCACGAAAAACGGCTCTCGATTTAATAATGAGTAACCATTATGCCGATTGTGCGGCTCCGTGTAAGGAAACGTGTCCGGCAGGTGTTGATGTTCAGGGCTATATTTCGCTCATTGAGAAAGAAAAATATCACGATGCGGTGGCGTTGATTAAAGAAACAAATCCACTTCCTGCAATCTGCGGCCGGGTTTGTGTGCGTCCTTGTGAGGCTGCCTGTCGCAGGAATTTATTGGACGAAGGGGCTCCTGTAGGAATTGACTATATGAAACGTTTTGCATCTGATTATGATTTAATGTCGGAGAATAAATTTATTCCTGAAATAGAGCCATCAACCGGTAAGAAAGTTGCTGTAATAGGTGCCGGTCCCGGCGGATTGTCTGCTGCTCACTTCCTGCAGATAAAAGGTCATCAGGTTGATATTTTCGAGGCAAATCCACATTCGGGAGGATGGTTGCGTTACGGAATTCCTGAATACCGTTTGCCAAACGACATTCTCGATGAAGAAGTAAAGAATATCACCGATTTAGGTGTAAATATAAAATACAATCAGTATTTCGGTGAAAACCTGAGTTATGAGTCTATCAAAAAGGATTACGACTCTACGATACTGACAATTGGTTCTCAAAAAGGAACTTTGATAGGAACTAAAGGTGACGATGCTCAAAATGTTTTTTCAGGAATTGATTTCTTAAGAAATATGGAGATGACAGGTCAAAAAATGGACCTGAGCGGAAAGACTGTAGCAGTTGTAGGTGGAGGTAATACAGCAATGGACTGTTGTAGAACTTCTATAAGATGTAATGCCGGAAAGGTTTATGTAATTTACCGTAGAACAGAAGCCGAAATGCCGGCTAATCCTATAGAGATCCACGAATCTAAACTTGAAGGAGTAGAATACCTGTTTCTGACAAACCCGAAAGTGGTTAACAAGGATGAAAATGGTGTTTTAAAATCGGTTACATGTCTTAAGATGGAGCTTGGTGAGCCTGATGCCTCAGGACGTAGAAGACCGGTTCCTATTGAAGGTTCAGAGTTTGAACTGGAGCTTGATTATATATTGGCGGCTATCGGACAAAAAACCAATGTTGATTTTATTGATGATATTAACAGGTTTTCGGAAGATGGTGAGTTGATTGTAAATAAGTGGGGAGATATTGATGCAGATAAGGAAACTCTTCAAACCGGAATAAAGTCGGTATTTGCGGCAGGTGATGGAGTTACGGGAGCTGCTACAATTATAGAAGCTATAGCGCAGGCCAAAACGGCTGCTGATTCGTGTCATCAGTATTTAACAGGACAGGAAATTAAACCTAAGGCAAAAGAATTTTTAAGTAAAAAGGATAATTTCAAAACTCAGATAAAAGAGGAGTACGCCGGTAAATATGCTTTACAAACCCGTCAGGAAATGCCTGTTTTAGATGCTGCAGATCGATTTAATTTTGATGAAGTGGAATTGGGTTATGCCGATGAATCTGTGTGTAAAACTGAGGCAGGTAGATGTTTGGAGTGCGGTTGTGTTGAGTATTACGATTGCGATTTGAAAAAATATGCAGGAGAGTATGAGGCCGATCAGAAAAAATATGCAGGAGAGTATCACGAGCACAATGTTGATTTCCGTCATCCTTTTATAGAAATCGATAACAACAAATGTATACTTTGTGCACGTTGTGTACGTATATGTAAAGAAGTTGTCGGTGCAAATGCTCTTGGACTGGTAAACCGCGGATTCGACACAGTTGTTGCCCCAAGTATGGGACTTTCACTTCAGGATACAACTTGTGAGAGTTGTGGACTTTGTATATCTACCTGTCCAACGGGTGCAATTAGTGAGAACTTCCAGTTCAAACCGGGGCCTGTTGTAGAGTACAGTGCAGAGTCGATTTGTAACTATTGTTCGGTTGGTTGTACAGTTGATTATAAAAATCACAATAATTTTGTGATGAAGGTAAAAGGTGCAGAAGGGCAAATAAATACTGATGGCAATATTTGTCAGATGGCTAAGTTTGGCTACAATTATCTAAACGATTCAAGCCGAATTACAAAACCATTACAAAAGCAGGCAGATGGTAGTTTTGCAGAGGTTTCGTGGGATGATGCATATGCTCTTATTAAGGAAAAGGCATCTTCTGTTAAGCCAGACGAAAATATATTTACAATAGGGGCACGTTACAGCAACGAGGAAATGTACATGTTGCAGAAAATTGCCAGAGCGGGTGTGAGAACTAACAATGTTGGCAGTTTTGCAAACTTCGGGAAGGGCGATTATTTCGATGTTATTTCTGAGGAAAATGTTCCAATAAATCATTTAGATCAAGCCGGTACAATCTTTTTGATTGGAGATGATATAAAGGAAACTCATCCTGTAGTTGGGTATAAAATATTTAATTCATCTTACATAAAAGGGGTGAATGTAGAATTGATTGCTTCTGCCGATGCTTACGGACTGACTCACAAGTATGATACTAAAACCGAAGTAGAATCGTATTACCACTTTTTTAAGGCTGTAAACCATTATATTTTATCGAAAGGAAAAGAAAATATGATGTTTGTAAATGGCAGAGTAGAAGGTCACGAAGATTATAAGATTGATACTTTAAGAGAGGACTACTCTGAGTTGGTAAAACTATCCGGGGTATCTGACAAAAAAGTAATATCGAAGTTTGCGAACAGGTATTTGCTTGAGCAAAATGCAGTAATAATATTTGCAGAGCAAAATATTGATGGAGCCACAGCACAGGAGATAAAAAATCTTGTTTTGATTAGTGGTAAGCTTGGTAAAACAGCAAGCGGATTAATTGCATTGAAAGAAAAAAACAACTCACATGGATTAATTGATATGGGAGTTAAAAGTTCATTGGCTGTTGGAGGGAATAATATTTTAGATTCTATTTCGAAGATGGAAAGTGTTTGGAATATTTCGGATATGAATGATAAGATACATGACATAGATTCTCTTTTAGAATTGCGGGTTGTAAAAAATGCTTTCGTATTTGGAGAAGATCCTGTAGGATGTGCTGTTGACAAAGAGGAGATGAAAAAGCAAATTGCCGATGTTCCTTTTGTGGTAGTTCAGGATTATTTTATGACAGAAACCGCTGAGCAAGCCGATTTAATTCTACCTGCTTCGGCACCGGTAGAAAGTGGTGGCTCGTTTACCAATACTCAGAAGTATATTCAGACTTTCGATAAAAAACTGGCTACAAAAACCGGAAAACTAAATTTAGAGCAGTTGTTTGATATTGCACTGCAATTAGGAATCAACGGGCTTGAAGATTTAGGTGATGTAAATCTGGAAATCGTTAAGTTTTTAGGAGACGATTCTGAAGATAAGTTTGTGTTGAAATCTACAATCCGGGAAGCTAAGGAGAAGAAGTTTAACTACTCCTGCGATGTGATTGAGAAGATTTTTGACGAGAAGTTTTAT
>JBDLJM010000201.1 GCA_039714315.1 Bacteroidota bacterium
ATTTATTATAAATTACTGGCATTTGCCCTTTCCACTTGTGCCATAAGTCATCGTCGACAATAATCTTAGCCATAAAATGTCCAACATTTATTCGGCTTGTTTTGCCAGGATTAAACATGGCACTCCTTATTGGTGAAGCATGTGCCTCATATTCGCTTATGATATCTTCATTAATCAGGGTATCTGGTCGAACAGCAATCCATTGAATCCATTTATTATTTTGTCCAATATCCACCCTTAGCACGTCTGCTGCTTTTTCGTTGTCTAATTGCGGTGGGACAAGTAAACGAATCAAGCTCATCACTAATTTTTGTCCGATCGAGATGCGTTCTTTTAAATCTCTGTTCCTGTTAGCAGTTGTATTCATCAGCACAAGTCTGATTGGGATATCTGGTGAATTCTTCTGAATTGCATCAATAAGCAATCTAATGGCATCGCTTAC
The DNA here is from genome assembly GCA_039714315.1 of Bacteroidota bacterium. NCBI lineage: Bacteria > Pseudomonadati > Bacteroidota > Bacteroidota bacterium. Next base: position 443 of record JBDLJM010000201.1, read on the forward strand.
TAAAAACCTGGGTTTTCCGAATATTCCTTTCATATTTATATTATGACCAAGGCAAGAAGCGACTGACTGACAATCATTCATATAGCTTGTCATTTCGCTTACACTTATCTTTGAGATAGTAGCTTTGATTATTGTTATATTGTCATTAATCTTCCAATTGTCAGGTATTTCTCCGGTCGGACGTACAATGACCTTGACTTTTTGCCCCATATTCAACAATTGTTCTACCAACTGTTTACCGGTTGCGCCAGTTGCGCCTAATACTAATGTTGTCATATTGATAATTTATTTCGCATAAAGTTTTTCAATCTGTTTATTTTATATACTCAGGACCTTCATATTCTATCAAAACTATTGTTTATATTCTTCCATTTATTAATTATTTCCTAACCAACAATCATGGAATTATTTAAAATCTGATCCCTATATAGATATTTGGTTCAAACAGGAAATAATTATTCCATCCCTTTTCTATTTCTTTAAAAGACGAGGGAGTATTTGTATCAATTGGCCAATAATTGCAATGAATTTGTGGTTCAATATACATTCTGTTCTTAAATAGTGGGAAATGGTAGCCCAGGTGATAAGTAGTGTATAGTTTGAAACCCTTCCCAATTTTATTTTCATTTACATCCAGATATGTTTTTAATTGTGGCAGTATTTCTACTGTTGCAAATAACCCCCTCCAAAGTAAGCGCTGATAAGTAAGGCCGATTCCAGATTCTCTCAATCTGCCTGGATAGTTATTACTTTCATCAAACTTAAGTTGTTCCTTCATGGGCATACCCATAGGAGCATACATTTTCCATGTGGCTACTTTGATGCCAATTTTATCTTTAGGGCTAAGTCGATAGCCAAAATGAAACTCGTAATGCTGTGTATTGGTTTTTTCCTCACCAAAATTGAGGAAGGAATGATAAGCAGTACCTGCTGAGAATTTGTTGTTAGGTACTGGATCTTTTATAGAAGCTTTAACTGCTTGAATTTGACTAAATGCCTGTACGAAGAGTAAGCTTATAAAGATTGCTGCTGATATTTTTTTGAAGTTCATAATTTTGAATTTTAAATTAAACATTTGTTTAGATTCAAAATTACGGCACTATGCTGGTTGGTTACGTTGACTTAAGTTAAGAAACACGAAGAAGGTAAAACTATTCTTGATTCATTATTCGTTTTCGAATCCGACTTAATGATTCTGGCTTAATACCTAAATAGCTTGCTATTTGATGCTGGGGAGCTCTCTGTATTAAATCCGGCCGGTTTTTTAGCAAACTCAGATATCTCTCTTCGGGCGAAGCCATCTTATATTCGGCAAATGTATTCTGAGTATTTGCCATGATAGCTTCTCCTAAAGCACGGTTTAATGATTCTATCTGAGGGAATTTCTGATATATCTCGGCTTCCAATTCGGGAGTACCCACTCCTGCAATGGTATCTTCAGTGCACTCAATATAGTAGTGTGAGGGGGTTTTATTTCCATATGCAGAAGGTACAACAGCTTGTTCTTCTGTATAGAATTCTGTTGTTTTTTCTTCTCCATCTTTAAGATAGTAGCTTCTAATACACCCTTTAATTATAAAAAAACATTCCTTTGATATTTTACCTTCTTCAAGTAGAATTGTTTCCTTAACGAAGCGCTTTATAAATTCGATTTTACTAAGTTCCTCCTCCAATTCTTGGGTGATTGGAATATACTTTGAGAGATATTCAAAAATTTCATTTTCCATATTATTATCTTGTAATTTTCATTGCTTGAGTTAACTTACTTTAACACTCCCTATTTCCGCTAACAAAGTCCTTATTTGCTAATAAAACAATTGATTGTTTCGAGTTTCTTTTTTGCAAAAGGAAAATAAAAACGGTGCCAGTTATTTCGCCAGTATTTCTACAAATCTATGTAACCAATCTTATAGGCATTTTTAGTTATGTATTATATGATCTGTAAGTGCAGCCTATCATTTTCTGAATACTAATATGATTTTTGAAAGCTTTAAACACATCTCTTTTAGTTGTTTGAATGTTCTTGTACTTTTTCTAATACAATTGCATTAAATTTTTTTGGTTCTTCTATATTGAGATTATGTGCCGAATTTTCAAATATGAAAAAATCTTTATTGGGGGCTTTCAATTGGTCGTAAAATTCTTTAGCAGTTTGGGTTGGGCATTGGTAATCGTATTTGCCTTGAAATATATAAACCGGCACTTGCATGCTGTCAATTTCCTGCGATAAATCAGTTTGAATTTGTGTGGAAAATAGATGAGTAATGGAAAACTTGTTGCCTCTCATATAGTTTGTTTTATCTTTAAAAGAATATTCATCGGCTTTAAGGATAAATTTCAGAAGAGAAAGCATTGATGTTTCGCCATGTACTGCACCGCCATATTTGTTTACAAATTTCCTTTCTTGCATTATAAACTTTATAAACTCATCACTATCGGCATTTATTGATGGGAAAGTAATTTTTGAAAGTCTTCTAATGCCTTTTTTATCGTTTTGCAGGCTTGCCTGTTCTTTCACCCAATCAAACGATACTTTTTCGCCCTCGTATTGCATACAAGACTGACCTACTCCAAAATAGGCATGATAAAGTTCAGGGTGTTGGTAGGCTGTTAAAATACCAAGAAACGAACCCCAGGAATGCCCCATGATAAATATTTTTTCTTTGCCGAAACGTTTTATCAAGTATTCTGAAACCTCTTGTGTGTCTGAAATAAATTGTTCCAAATTCATGGTTACGGGTGGAATATTGTTAGAATATGATTTTCCTGCGCCACGTTGTTCCCAATAAACCATCATGAAATCGTTTTCTATTGTCGGGTTCAGCGCTCTCATAAGTGCAGTTTCAGGACTTCCCGGTCCGCCATGAACAAATAATATAACTGGTTTTGATGTATCTGCACCTCTGATAATAAGGTATTGGTCAATCCCTCCGATTTCTACATTTGTAATTTCAGAAATGCTGTTTGGCAATTTGTTGCCGTTGGCATCAACAATAGGGCTTGTTTCTCCTTTTTCCATTGATCTTGTTGCACAGGAAAATGCTAATATTGAAATCAGTCCTAAGATTACAACATGTATAAGTTTGTTTATCTTCATTTTTTATTCGTTTTGGTTGCACACAACGAGTAGGTATAAAAATTGTTTATATCTACCTTATGTTTAATAGTTTTGTAAACAGTGTATTGCAATCATAAAAGTAAATAATAGTACCCAATCCCCTTTCTGTTATACAACCTGTTAATCAAAGTCATTAGCAAGAGCGATCCGACTGCGATTAACAGACAATTTTTGTCAAGTTAAGTGAGGTTATCAAATGACGAAAGCAAGGCTTCTTTCTTGACTATATCAGGAGATAGAGTTGGGAATCTGATCTTGGAGTGCCATATTGCTGGGATAATATTGAAATCCTCTTGCATATTTGCCTTAAATTAATTTGTCTCCATTTAGGATTCTATAAATCAGCTTCTTACACCAAAATAACTATATTATCAATAGAATAGGTTCAATGTTTGAAAATTATTATGAAGCAACTATATAATATTCAATCGATTCTGTTGCATTATATCGAGCATTTACTAGAATATCGAATATAAGAATACCCTCAGGCGGAATAATACTTTGGCGCCAGTTTTTTCGCCAGTATTCCTGTAAATCCATGTAAACCAGTGTAATATTTTACATAAAATGAACTGTTAATTTTAATAACGAAAACACATAAATCCCTGTATGTGTTAATGATAGCTCAAATAACCCTGCTTTTTAGAGCTGGATAACATATCGAATATAGGAAACTCATAATCAGGGG
>JBDLJM010000202.1 GCA_039714315.1 Bacteroidota bacterium
ATGAAAACAGCCACAATAAGAGAACTCAAACAAGAGTTAAACCATCATTCTCAGGAAGAACTGATAGAATTATGTTTACGGCTGTCAAAATTCAAAAAAGAAAATAAAGAATTATTAACCTACCTCCTGTTTGAAGCTTCAAGCGAATCAACTTATATTGAGAATGTAAAAGCCGAAGTAGACAACTACTTCGACGAGATCAATATCAAAAGCTATCATTATATAAAAAAGAGTGTTCGAAAAATTCTGCGAATCGTAAAAAAGTACATTCGCTACTCTAAAAAGAAAGAAACAGAAGTGGAACTGATGCTGTATTTTTGTGCCACACTTAAAAATATGCACCCTCCTATCGAGAAAGACAAGGCTCTTTTCAATATTTACAAGCGTCAGGTGGAATCAGTAAAAAAAGCTATCTCCAATTTACACGAAGATTTGCAGTTTGACTACGAAAGGGAACTGGAAAAAATCACTAAAACGAATGATTTGAACGATTATCAATGAAAGCAATTAATTCAATCACTTTATCTTTCTTTTTATATACCAGAGAAATATTTTCATGAACAAGGCAGATCCTAAGAAGTTTTTTTTCTGATTGTTTACAGGAAATTCTATTTAGTTTTAAATTGTCAAGAATATTATTTGTTCTTGATTCAAAATCCCGGACAATTTCAATTGGCCAACGTTCTATTAAATCATCAATAACTTTTTCGTATGACTTCTTGGCTTGGGCTGACCATATAATTATCATTACTTTTGAGCTTCTGATATTCTTTTTCTAATACTTGAACGAACATCTTCATCGCTATGAATATTATTCTTTTCAATATCAGATAATCCCTTTTCTATTAAATTCTTATTTTCAACACTCAAATCATCCCACCAATCAGATTCTTTATTCAACTGAACAAAATCCAATTTTTCAATTAGTTCTAAAAAAAAACTAAGTTGATTATCTTTAATATTTAGTGTTATTTGTGCCATTAACTGATAGTCTGATTTCTTTTTACAAAAATACGATAATTAATATTGCAATATATAAAAAAATAGGAGCAGGTCGAAATGAAATATAAAATCCATAATGCTGCTAATATTAATTAAAAATGACAATGCTCTTTTCAATACCTACAAGCGTCAGGTGGAATCAGTAAAAAAAGCTATCTCCAATTTACACGAAGATTTGCAGTTTGACTACGAAAGGGAACTGGAAAAAATAGAAGATAATTAATTTAACTGCTCCTTGAATTTTCTTTTTATAGAGTCAAAGTTCAAATACCTCGCCTTTCTGCTCAACTCTTTTATCAAGCTTAAATTCTTCCTCAAAAACTTTTGATGGGCTTCGCTTTCCACGTTGAAAGGACGGTGATTTGCGGCAGCTATTACCTTCTCAACCTTCTTTACTTTATGAACAGTATCCTCCCCTACCCAGTTATACAACAATCTTTCCCAAACATAATCTGTTGCCAGTTGATTAGGATGCATAAAATCCCTGTCGAAAAACCTGTAATCGCGCAACTCATCCATCACTATTTCGTAAGATGGAAAATAATCACTTCCGCTTTCCTTTATCATTTCATCAACAGCCAAAAACAATGCCGATTTACTAATATTATTGTTATGTGCTCCATCGGCCAAATGTCTGACCGGACTTATTGTGAAGATAGTTTGTAACCCGGAATTTGCCGTTTGTAGTTTTGATAAAATAGCATTTCCTGATTCTACAATTTCTTCAACAGACAATAATCTCTTTTCGAATTCTTTCTGTGGTATTTTATGACAATTTGCTACAAGTTGCTGCTTTTCTATATACTCATAAATCCAGGCTGTGCCGAAAGTGAGAAAAAGATGAGTGGCATTATTCAAATGCTCATTCATTTCATCAATCAAATTATTACTCTTTTCCAATGCCTCCTCAAGTGTATAATATGATAAATCGCCATGCAGATCCAGATTAATCCACTTTTCATTAAAAAACTGCCAGTCATCTTCTACAAAATACCTTTTATCAATACTTCTGTCCAATAGTTTAAAAATAGAAACAGGATTAAATATTACACCAAAAGGATTTACCGTAGTATCGAATAATCGTTCTACAAACTTGTTACCAATATTCCCGGAAAAGCACGACCCTAAAAAGATTAACTTATCATTATATCTAATCACTTTCGAGGGCTCATTTATCGATACTGTTGATTGTAACTGCATAATATTTAAAGAAAAAAGCTGTACTTATTTGTACAGCTTCAAAATTAACTTATTTATTCTTACCGGAAAAAAACTTTAGACCTTATAAGCTATAATTTCAAACACCTCTTTCTGTTGTTTGGTTTATAATTTAATCACTGATTCGGCACTTATACCATCTACCACTTAAATTTACTGTAATTAATTCTACTTTAGGTTTTTAAAGGTATTTTGATGTTCACTTCAAATTACGTACATTGTATAACGTTATAGAATAATACAATGTCATTTCTTTAACCCAAATACCTAAACCTAAATTAAACAAGCATATTAAATACTCAAAAATTAACCCAATCACCTTGTTAAGGTAGGCCTTTATAATAAAGGCTAATTACTAACTTTTAAATTTACTTATTATGGCGAATTTTGATGATTACAAAGCCAAACTGAATGCCATCATGGCAATCCCCGATCAGGATGTAAAAAATCCAAGCCAACCTGTTGACACCTTCTTACAGGAAGCAGAAAACCTGTTTAAGTGGACACTCGACGATGCCGCACAGTTAAATACAGTGGGGATCAGTAACGAAATGCTAAACGACCTGCCTGTAAGAGCAGGTGCATGTCGCGAAGCCCAGTCGGTATGGAACAAAGATTTCCGTTCGCAAAAAGAGGCTCAGAAACTATGGGGAGTAAAAGCTCCGGCAGCCTATGATTTCCGCGAAGAACTTCTGCGTGCCATTCGCTATGCCTACCGTAAAGATGCGGTACTGCTTAGCAGGGTAACAGCCATTAGTAAGGGTGATGGACATGCCGATATGATCCAGGATCTTAACGATATTGCCGTTTTGGGAAAAGAAAACAACGACCTGCTTAATGCAATAGGTTTCGATACGGCAAAACTAGATACGGCTGCAAATATGGCCGATGAACTGGCAGAACTGCTTGCCGAAGCCAATGGCGACAAAGCCGAACAAAACGAATCAAAAGTTATCAGAGATAAAGCATACATGCACCTGAAAGAACTTGTTGATGAAGTAAGAGCAGCAGGGAAATATGTGTTCCACAAAGATAAAACAAGGTATAAAGGCTACACAAGCTCCTACTGGAAAAACAAAAAAAGAACAAACAATTCTTTAGTCGAGCTTCAATAAGCTTACATATTATACCATTTACGGTTTAAAATTACTGTATAATATAATAGAAGATTTTTGCTTTAGACGAAAAAGAAAAACGAGGCATAGCAGAGCTACGGAGAGTTTTTATTTTGAAGACTAAAGCCAAAAGATTCGTTTTATTACAGTAGTTTTAAGTTGTAGATGGTATTATAACTAAATAAGGCTTCCTGCCGCAAGGTGATGCGTCATTGCTAATAAAAAAGCTGTCCTGTACGGCAAAGATTAAGTAAATATTAGCAAGGATGGGGTAAACCACCGGCAGGAAGCCGTTTTTATTGCCCCGCATGCGAAAAAACATGTAGCAGGACGCCTAAACCTTTAGCAGGACGCCTCCCACAGCGGCAGGAAGGTGAAATTTTAAGGCAGGACGACATTCCGAAGCCGCAGCATAAGGATTTTTTCGGCAGGAACTCAAAATTCTTAGCACGGACTATAAAAAATATATCACAGGGCACAAAAAACTTAACAGGACACTCACTACATACAACAGGAAACAGAAAAGCACCGGCAGGACACCGATTTTTTTGTCACGGAGATGAAAAAAACTGCATGGATGTAAAGAGTTTTAGCAGGAGAGGGGTTCCCTGTACATCAGAGGGAAATTATGAATGAATGCTTGATGGTTATCAATGATATATTACACTTACTTCTCTATTTTTATTTCAAAAGTTTAATCTTTAATCATAAAAAAGGGTCAAGTCATATTTTTGGGGAGAAAATTATATAAAGCGTTTGGTTGGACCGATTCAATCTATGGTTTACTGCATTTATTT
>JBDLJM010000203.1 GCA_039714315.1 Bacteroidota bacterium
TTAAAACTTGCTGAACCGGGTGATGACCTTCCAGTTGGAACTCCTTACTTTATTCCAAGAGATATACCTTGTTATATGTGTACGGATATTCCATGTGTTGTGAATTGTCCTACTGATGCGCTAAGTGAACCGCTGATTTCAGACATTGACGAAAGCGAAAAAAGCACATACAATATTAATAAAGCAGAAATGGGTGTGGCAGTTTTAGACACAAAAAATTGCTTAGCCTATTTGGGAATACGTTGCGAGGCTTGTTATAGAGCTTGTCCGTTACTTGATGATGCGATTACTATTGAATACGAAAGAAACGAAAGAACAGGTAAACATGCCCTGCTAAAACCCATAGTAAATGTCGATTCATGTACGGGTTGTGGTATGTGCGAACATGCTTGTATTACCGAAAAAGCAGCCATTTTTGTATTACCTAAAGAAAAAGTTTTAGGTAGATTAAAAACAGATTACATAAAAGGCTGGGAAGAAAAAGACGAACAACGAATCGACACAACAAACTATTATAAAGATAACCTAAAAACTGATCAACAGACACTAGATTATCTTAATAATACAGATTTAATAGATGAGTAGATTACATAAAAATCGGTTTTTAATTGCTCGTAGAGCAGTTCAACTTATTATACTGTTTCTGTTTATCGGTGCAGCCAACTGGGGATGGACTTTGTTAAAAGGAAACCTAAGTGCTGCAAAAGTTCTTGACACATTTTATATAGCTGATCCCTACGCCGTGGTTCAGATGCTTTTTGCCGGTAAAATTCCATCATGGGATATTATTATTGGAGCACTGATAATCACTGTCTTATACGCACTCTTAGTCGGTAGAAGTTTTTGTAGTTGGGTATGCCCGATGAATATTGTAACAGACACGGCAAGATGGCTTAAAAACAAATTAGGATTGAAATCTAGCAGATATTTAAAGATTGATAGAAATCTCAGGTATTGGATAGTAGGTCTCAGTCTTTTTATGTCGATTATACTGGGGGTAGCAGCTTTTGAATTTATAAGTCCTGTTTCAGTATTACATAGAGCGATTATCTATGGTGCAGGAATGAGTTGGTTGATTGTATTATTAATCTTCTTGTTAGACTTATTGATCAAAGATTATTTATGGTGTGGGTACTTATGTCCTTTAGGAGGTTTTTACAGTGCTCTATCGCATAAATCAGTAGTAAAGATCTATCACGATGTAGACAATTGCGATAAAGATTGTGTAGAATGTAAAAAAGTATGTCCTGAAGTTCAGGTCATGGATATTATTAAAAAAGAAAAAGGAGTCATAAAATCAGGTGAATGTACCAATTGTGGAAGATGTATAGAGAGTTGTAATTATAAAGCATTAAAATTTTCAATTTTTAAAAAAACTAAGTCATGAACAAATATTTTTTAGCAGCAATCGTAGGATTATTCGTTTTAGGGATCTATTCTTGTAAAGATGGTTCAAAAACTTCCAAAGAAGTGAAAGTTAGTACCGGTGATGAATTAATCGGTGATAATGTCGAAATTGGCGATAAGGCCTATTATGACGAAACACCTGAAGATGAAAGTACAGGTATGGATCGTGCATTTGAGAATGCACCTCCTCTTATCCCTCACACTGTTAAAGGGATGGAAGATATTCATATGAATGATAATGAATGTTTATTATGTCATATGCCTGATAAAGCAGAAAATGAGAATGCTACACCAATTCCGAAATCTCACTTTATGGATTATCGTCCTAAGATAACTCAACAAGGAGAACAATTACTCGTCGATGCCGAAGAGAATGAAGTTGTGCAAGCAGATAATGCCGGAAAATTAGATAACTCCAGATTCTTTTGTAACCAATGTCATGTGCCTCAAACAGATGCGACACTTTTAGTTGGAAATGTTTTTAAACCTAGCTTTAGAAAGAGCTCTGATAAATCAAAATCTAATTTAGATAAGAATATCGGAGAGGGTGTTAAGTAATTATCAGATTTAAACAGTTATATGAATTTATCTAGTATTATTGTTCAAGTAAGTCCAAAATATCTCGATGATGTAATTAAGAGCATCACTGAGAGTGACTTATGGGAATACCATTTGCATGATGATAAAGGGAGAATTATTGTCACTATCGAAGGTGAAAATGCAGAAGAAGAAGTGTCAAAACTACAAGAACTCCAAGCATTGAAACATGTTGTTTCGGCTGAAATGGCATTTGCCTATAGTGCCGATGAGCTTGAAAAAGCAAGAGAAAAGTTAGACGACAATCAGAAATTACCTAAATGGCTTAATAATCCTAATGCCAATCTCAGTGATATTAAATATGGTGGCGATCTTAAAGGAAAATACTAATACCATTAACATAAAAATAACCAAATTCAATAAATAACAAACACTAAATTAAATACAGAAATTATGAAACAAATATTTTTATCAATTATGATGCTTGTATTATTTGCAAGCCCAATGCTAGCTCAGCAATTTGACTTATCTGCTGAGATTAGACCACGTTTTGAAAGCAATCACGGATACAAAAAATTAATTGGTACAGATGCAACAGGAACAAATGCCATTTCACAACGGTCTCGATTGAACTTTTTCTATAAGCAGGACAAGATAAAACTCGGTATCACTTTACAAAACGTAAGAACCTGGGGAGATATTAGCACACTTGCTTCTGCTGACATAAACGGCACCGCACTGCACCAAGCATGGGCTTCTGTTAGCCTTTTGGATAATCTTTGTCTTAAACTTGGGCGTCAGGAAATTGTATACGATGACCACCGTATTTTTGGTAGTGTAGGTTGGGCACAACAAGCACGTAGCCACGATGCATTAATCTTTAAATACAAACCTGCTGACGGACATAAATTGGATGTTGGTTATGCTTTGAATCCTACGGGATCTCCTGCTGGCTATAAAAACTTCTTTTATGGTTGGTATCATGGTGATTTCGATAAAATCGGGTTAAGTGTATTGGCCTTAAATACCGGACACGAATTCGAAAATACTGATGAAGTTACTGAAGTTGGATTCAAACAAACAGTTGGACCAAGAGTTACTTTCAAAATGGGAGACCTTGATGCGAATGCAGCTACTTATTTCCAAGTTGGTGATTATAATGATGTGAAAACAAACGCTTTATACTATACATTCAATCTTGGGTATAAAGTAATGGACGGACTTAAACTGGGTGTTGGGTACGAAGCACTTTCAGGAAACGATATGGATGATGCCAATGGTGAACAAAATTCATTTGCACCATTATTCGGAACAAACCATAAGTTTAATGGATGGATGGATTATTTCTACGTTGGAAGTCATATGGGTTCAGTTGGTCTAAATGATATCAACGCAACAGTAGCTTATAAGAATGGTAAATTTTCTGCTAAGTTAATTCCTCACTTCTTCTCAGCAGCCGGAAATGTACACAACGGAGCTGAAGTAATGGATGCCAACTTAGGTACAGAAGTAGACTTTACAATGGGGTATAAAATTGCACCGGCTGTATCTATAAACTTCGGTCACTCTATGATGTTTGCCACTGAAACTATGGAATTTATTGAAACGCTCAGGTATGACGGAGTAAGTGGAGATAAAGACGAAATGAATAGCTGGACTTGGTTACAGTTTACATTTAAACCAAAACTTTTTTCATCAGCACCAAAAGCTGAATAAACTTGAATTGATTTTAGTTGATTGATATTCCGCCGGGGTTTAAAAATATTTTTTTAGACCCCGGTTTGTATATGAAAAAAGTATTCAAAAACGACATTTATACTACAACTAAGGTCTTGTAAAAAATACTAACAGTGTTGTAACTTACAAGTTTGTTAGTTTTTTATTGTTTTCTATCTTTGTTCACTATTAAGAAAGCTACTTCATGAAAAAAATAACTGATTTTCTCTTTTCTACTCGTTTGATGAGTATAGCAATTGTCTTATTTGCTGTTGCAATGGCTGTTGCCACCTTTGTTGAAAATGATTACGGCACACAATCTGCCAAAGCGCTGGTATATAATGCTTGGTGGTTTGAGGTATTGATGTATCTGCTTACTATCAACTTTATTGGGAATATTTTTAAATATCGCTTATATCGTAAAGAGAAATGGCCTGTT
>JBDLJM010000204.1 GCA_039714315.1 Bacteroidota bacterium
ATTAATCTCTCGTATTGAGTGAGCTACCTCACCCGCTCATCAGCCTTAAAAGCACCACGCATGTGTAAAATCCATTGTGATTCATCCAAGGGAGAAACGCCTTTATAATCTCTTATCTTTTCTTCGGTGGTAGATGTTTTTTCATAGCCATCGATTGTTAGTTTTAATCGGCCTTTGCCTGAAGTGGTGGCGTTAAACTTAATGGCGTAATTCATTGCTTTTTCTACGGAAACTCTTCCGCTTAATGTGAAGAAATCATCCTGAAATACCGGAGCATCAATTTGAGCCATCATTTGGTTAAGGTCGCTCGAGATAGCCCCCAATACTTCCTGGTTTGCCTTAATTTCGAATGCATACATTGGTTCCAGCAAATCGGTGTCTGCTAATTCCAGTCCGCGTAAAACTCCCATTGGTGTTGCCAGTAAGAAGTCGCCCGGGTTTGAATGAACTGTATGCTCTTCGCCTTTTAATAATGTAATTTTGATATCGGTAACTTCCCAACCTTTTATTCCTTGTCTTAACGACCAGGGAATAGCACGCTTTACTTCGTTCTGGTATTTAACACTTACATCGTTGCTGCGTACTTTCGAAGTAAATGTAACACCGCTTCCCGGTGGTGCCGGTTCTATTAAGAAGGTCATTATAGCCCAGCATGGTTTAGGCATCCAGTATCGCACAAAACCTTCGGCCGATTTCTTAGGTGTTTCCTTGTATATAACTTTTGGCGTTAGGAAATTAGCTTCAATGCCAAAGCGTGTTGAAATTGTGTCTTTTAAAACTTCTGTTTGAATAGGTCCAAGTATCTTTATATGAAATTCACGCTCTTCTTTGTACCACATTAAGTCGAGTTGCGGATCTTCGATATTCAGAATTTCCATAGCTTCACCAAGTTTTTGATAATCTTTCTCTTCACTTGCTTCAACCTGAACACTCAATACCGCCTGCCCCAGACTATCGAAATCCTCATCAAAACTTTCCTTTCCTATCACATCACCTGCGTTTACTAAATCGGAAGTGCTTATAACTCCTATTTCACCGGCAGCCAGTTCTGATGTCTGTTCCATGCTACCGAGTTTTGGTTTAAATATCTGGTTTATTTTAAACTCTTTATCAAGATTTTGCGACCATAGAACATCCTTTGTCTTTATCTCGCTTCCGTATGATCTTATATGAGCCAGACGACCTAATTTTGCATCATACTCTACTTTAAAAACTTTCGCCGAGGGTGTATTGCGAATATTAGCATTTACATTATACAGAGTTGAAATTGCATCCAATATCTGCTCTATTCCCATATCTAATTTTGCACTGCCAAAAATTACAGCTGCAAGATTCTGTGACTGTATCTGTGAATGAGCTTTTTTTAATATACTTTGAGGATTGTCTGTTTTACCTTCCAGATAATCTTCTAAAAACTCCTCATCAAATTCCGCTAGATTTTCAAATGATTTTTCAATTACAGCAGACGAAAAATAAGCTTTTGCATCTTCGAAGTTAAGCAACTCAGGTATATCAGATTTAGTATTATCTACATAATTCAAAGCAAATAACTTTGCCCCAAGATCTTTTTCGAAGTCAATAAACACCTGCTCGGGATCGGCACCTTCGCGATCAATTTTGTTTACAAAAACCAATACCGGTAATTTTCTTTCGAGTATCCTTTCCCATAAGTTTAGGGTATGAGCCTGAATTCCTTCTTTGGCCGATACAACAAGGATAATCATATCCAAAATATTCAAAGATCTGTCAACTTCGGCCGAAAAATCAACGTGCCCCGGAGTGTCCACAATGTTAACTTGTCTTTGTTTCCAACTAAAATCAACCGTTGATGTTTTTATAGAAATACCCCTGCTTTTCTCCATTGATAGTCCATCGGTAATGGCAGAGCCTTTATCAACACTACCCCTCGATTTAGTAGCCCCCGACTTATATAAAAGGCACTCGGTAAGAGATGTTTTCCCCGCATCCACATGGGCTAAAACTCCGATAGTTAAAATTTCGTTCTCAGGCATAGGTTATTATTCTGTAGTGTAAACTGAATATTTTGTATGCGGCAAAACTAAGGATATGAGTTAGAAAAACCAATTGCAGTATGCTTAATACCAATGTGCAATTAGCAATGTGAAATTATCAATACTATTCAATCGCGATTTCCTTTCGGTAGGGATGGCGGCAGTGGGGAAGTAAGTGGGCGAAATTGTAACTAATTAAAAATCGCCCAATGCTTTATGGTTAAAATTTATTATAGCGTTCTTCAATTACTACACCATCCGATTCGTAGGTGTACCAAAGAGTTGAATTATCAATTTTAATAATTTCGGCACCTTCAATTATGTCTGCGTCAATGGTAAATCCACTACCATCATCTACGACTTCGGATTCAATCCTCAACTTTTCTGTGGTATTATCATAACTCCAGATTAAAGGCTGTAAACCAAAAGGAGATTCGTAAATACCGCTACCATCAGTTTTAAACTCAATGAAGCTCATTTTAAATATATCATTAAATTGGCTTAATACACCATCTTCATAAAACTCATTACCTATCCATTTACCTGCCAGTAGTTCTTCAATTGATTTGGGTTCGTTGACCTCTTCATCTTTATCGCATGATGTAAAGGCTGCAAATAATGAAATAAGAACAACTAATTGAGTTAATTTTAAAAATTTCATTCGTATAAAATGTTAGTTTATTTTTTACTTACTATTTCGATTTTCAGTAAACTCATCCGGTATAAAAATGGAGCCGGAAGCCCGTTTTGCATTTGTATATTTTATTCAATCTATTACAAATAGCCACAAACATACCGTAACGTTTCAAATTATCAAAACCGAAAACTATATTTAAATTGATCTAATAGCTATTTTGAATTAAATGGAATAACAGTAAACTATCCCGGCTTCATTCCTATCAAGTTACAAGGAAGTTTAAGCGGGCTACAACCTTTTAATTTACTGCTATCCTTCCTATTTTTTATTTATTGTTGTGAGTTCGTACTTTTCTTCCCTCCTCTGATTGCTTATTCTTTTGAATTACTTACTTATCAGCTTTGTCATTATATTCTCAAATCGTTTATTGCTTATTGGGTGATGGCTAATAACTTCCCCGTTATAGATTATACAAAATGTTCCGAAAGCACATGGTGTTTTCTGAGCAGATTCCGAATCTTTCAAGTCAATCAGATTAGCTGTTAGATTAAATTTTCTTTTTGCTGACTCTATAATAGCATTAACATTTTTCTCAGTATATGGGCATTGTACAGAGCGTATTATTGTCAATCCGTTTTTATAATCCTTTAGATTGTCAAGCATATCGGATTTAAAACCCGGGTTTCTTGATTCTTTGTCAAACTTAAAGGCCAATAAATCAAAATCAGGTTTGGTTTTATCCACAATTTCAAACCCTTTCTTTAAGAATATTTTATTATCAGTCATAAATGCCCCCTTTCTTGTTACCACAGAAACTCCAAGCATTTTTTGTGTTTTTGCATCTTTTATACACTCGTCAATTAAGCTAGATGCGTAACCTTTTTCCTTAAAATCTTTTATAAATCCAACAAAGATGCAATGTATAAACATGTAGCCATCTGCATTAACAGGGCGGTGTGCAAACTTTCCCGGAAGGTATTCAAGCATTCCCTGATAACCTCCTTTTTCCGATAAGAGCACTTTTATCTTAAGTCCTTTTGAATAATATTCTTTAAACCACTCAATTTTATTTCGTAATTCTTTGTGTTTTACTACATCTTTGTATCCACATACACCATAATCCGCAATGTTTTCCGGTGTAAGGTCTATAATTCTAATATCGTTGTTCATAGTTCTTTTACTTTTAGTTGCTCTAAGAATTTATTAGAGCTAAGGTTATCTTTTTTGCATGACAAACAATGGAATATCCCCAACAAAACATACACTTACCCCCTATCTTTACCGGTACAGCGACACTTTTTCATTAAGCTTATCCATTATTAGGATGCCAGGCAGCCCCCTTCGCCACTCTGAAAAACTAATTAATATTACATTAATTAACAGGGTTATAGTGATAATTACAGATATTGTACTAACTAAAAATTTA
>JBDLJM010000205.1 GCA_039714315.1 Bacteroidota bacterium
TCTGAAGTTGAAAAGCTTACATAAGCTCAAAAACATCACTCGAAAAGTGATAATAAGCTGCACAGGCTCCTTCTGAAGATACCATCGGAGCACCAAGAGGATGTTCCGGATTACATTTCTTCCCGAAGTGAATACATTCAAAAGGCTTCTTATTACCTTTTAGTATTTCTCCGGCTATACATTCTGCATTTTCTTCTGCTTTCTCAATTTTTATAGCAAATTTTTTATCGGCATCATATTGTGAATACTTTTCCTTTATTTCGTATCCGCTATTCGATATTGTCCCTACCCCACGCCAGTCTCTGTCCTTAATTTCAAACACCTCAAATATTGTTTTCTGAGCTTCAACATTACCTTCTCTTTTAACAATTCTGGAATACTGATTTTCTACATCTATCCTACCCTCTTCCAGCTGTTTTACCAGCATATAAATCCCCTGAAGCAGATCCAGAGGTTCGAAACCAGTTACTACCATTGGAGTTTTGTATTGCTTAGCAATAGAAAAATACTCTTCATAGCCCATTACTGTACAAACATGCCCTGCTGCCAAAAAACCCTGAATTTTATTATCCTCAGCCCCTAAAATAGCTTCCATTGCTGGCGGGACCAATACATGTGAAGTGAGTATGGAATAATTTTTTACTCCCATTTTATCGGCCTGAATTACCGAAAGAGCATTTGCCGGGGCCGTAGTCTCAAATCCAACAGCAAAAAATACAACTTCTTTTTCGGGATTCTTTTGAGCAATAGTTACCGCTTCTAATGGCGAATAAACAACCTTAACACTTGCTCCTTCCGACTTCGCCTTTGCAAGACTCATAACAGAGCCCGGAACACGTATCATATCACCGAAAGAGCACAAAATTACATTCTCCTGCTTTGCCAAAAAAACAGCTTTATCAATTAAATGAACAGGAGTAACACAAACCGGACAACCCGGACCGTGAACCATGTTAATCTCTTTTGGTAAAACATCAATGATCCCGTTTTTCACAAGGCTATGTGTCTGTCCTCCACAAATTTCCATGATGGTCCATGGCTTTGTGGTAATTCCTTTTATCAATCCGATATATTTCTTCGCAAGTTCGGGATCTCTGAATTCGTCGAGGTATTTCATAGGGAATGTGATGTTAATATTAAACCTGTTACAGGTTGCAGGTTTCGTTAAGCAATCTAAAAACATGTAACCAGCAACATGCAACACTCCTTTTTCCTTTTTACTTTTGCCTTTTTACTTTTGCCTTTTTCCTTTTCTCTTTTTTCTTTTTTCTTTTCTCTTGATTATTCCTCCGGCAGCTGACCATTTATCTGCCTCTCAAACTCATCAAATTCTCCAATTTCCTTGATGTATTTTATAGTTTGCTCGGCCTCTTCCTTATCAACAATATTCAATGCTACTCCAACATGAACCATCACATAATCGCCTTCTACGGCTTCCGGCACCATCATTAAATTTACATCTCTTATTATACCATCGAACGACACTTTTGCTGAACGGAATGTTTCATCAAAAGTATTATCTATTTTTTCTATTTTTCCCGGGATTGCTAAACACATCTTTATTTATGATTTAGAATTTAACATATATGATTTTAATACGTCATATCGAGCGAAGTGACCTTACTCAAGGTGACGATTTAAACTATAACTAATTATCTGACCAAACGAAATACATTCATCATTAGGAGATAACTGTTTATGAAAATACAAATTATTTTGCTTACTCAATTTTTTCTCCAATAAATTAATCAACAATGCATTCTGAAACACTCCTCCGCTGAAAGCCAAATTATATTGCTTCTCTTTTTCAGAAACTGCTTTAATTACATCAACCATTGTCAAATGAAAGCACATGGCAATTTCTGACGGCTCTCTTCCTCCGTTCACATCATTAATAATTGATTTTTTGATCTCGTAAAAATCAATTTCTTTTTCTCCAACATCAAAAGTATATCCTTGTAAATCTTCGAGTGAACCTCTGTAACTGTTAGCAAGAGATTCCAATAGCATTGCTGCTTCTCCTTCGTACCTACTAATATCTTTTTTCAACAGAATAGATGCTACAGCATCAAAAAATCGTCCCATACTGGAGGTAAGCAGGGTAGATTTATTTATTAATTTAGAATATAAGTGATATTCATTTTTACTAAACTTCTCTTTTAACAATCTATCTGCACCTTCAACCTCATTAAAGAAACTCAGAGCTGAAAGTCGTGGTTCATTTACCATTTTATCGCCCAGAATATGCTTTTCATATTTTGAATGATAAATTCTTTTTATCTCCTTATTTTTTAATTCAAAAACTTCTGCGCCCCATATTTCACCATCATCACCCAAACCTGTACCATCCCAAACAAAACCAAGAACATTTTCACCGAGTAATTGATTTTCTCCAAGTACTGCTGCAAAATGCGCTTCGTGATGCTGAACTTTTTCAAGTCTGATATTTTCTTTTTTCGCCAGAATTTCCGCAAATTGTGTACTAAAATAATTTGGATGCAAGTCACATATTACAACCTTAGGTTCGGCTTTCAATAGGCTTTTTATATGATAAAAAGTATTTTCATAAGCGATTTGCGATGGAAAATAATCAGTATTACCAAGATATTGAGAAATATAAAACTGTTGATTTTTATAAAATGAAAATGCACTTTTAAGAAGCGACCCAACTGCTAGTACTTCTGAATTTTCCTTAACTGGATTTCCAAAATAATTTGGAGCGATGCCCCTTGAACGACGAAGAACAATTCTCGTTCCCTTTTTCGAAAATTGAACCACAGAATCATCCTGAGGTATAACTATTTCACGATTATTCAACATAACAAGATCTGCTATTTTCGTCAAATAATCTTTAGCTGTTGAATCCTGATAAACAATTGGAGATCCTGATAAATTTGCACTTGTTGCAATAAGAACTTTGCCAAAATCATCTGCAATCAACTTCAACAGTGGAGCATAAGGCCGCATTACACCTATTTTATCGAGACCCGGAGCTATTTCATCTAAAGCAATTATACTTGACGTTTTGGGCCTTACATTAAATAATACAATCTCCGACTCCTGGGAGTTCCATGATTCTAATTCAAATTCATTAGTAAAAACCAAATCATCTAATGCCGATTCATCATTCACTAATAATGCAAATGGTTTGGTTGGTCTGTTTTTTCGCTGCCTCAGTGTTTTAACGGTTTTCTTATCAGATGCGTCTGCAAGGAGCAGATAACCTCCAACACCCTTTACAGCAACTATCCCGCCCCTGTTTAACCTGGAAACAACTTTTGATATTAATGAATCATAACTAGCAAATTCTTCTGTTTCTCCATTGTATAAACTAATTTTCACACCGCATTTGGAACACGAATTAGTCTGGGAATAAAACCTGATGTCATCTGTAGAATTATATTCTTCTTTACAACTTTCGCACATAGCAAACCCGTGCATTGTTGTGTATTCTCTATCAAAAGGAAGCTTATTGATAATAGAATATCTCGGTCCGCAGCTCGTACATGTAATGAAGGGGTATTTATAACGCTTGTTTTTTTTATCGTATAATTCTTTCTCACAATCATTACACATGGCAAAATCGGGCGAAAAAATTACTCTCCCTGATTCTGTTTCAAAACTGTTATTTATACTAAAACCATCGAAGTCTTCACTCTTAATTTCATCAATCGTATAACTTAATATTCTCGCTTTGGAAGGTTTTTTCTCAACAATATGATTTAGAAATTTCCGGGAAATATCACCTCCGGCATTTATTCTAATATAAACCCCGCCTGAAACATTGGCCACCCAACCTTCTATTCCAAATTCTTTCGCCAAATTATAAACAAAGGGTCGAAAACCGACCCCCTGCACTATCCCTTCTATATGTATTTGATATGTCAATGAGACAATGAGTTAATGTGATAATGGATTAATAATAAACTAATACTTTTGTCTTTTATCTTTTGTCTTTTGTCTTTTATCCTTTGTCTTTTATCTTTAGTCTTTT
>JBDLJM010000206.1 GCA_039714315.1 Bacteroidota bacterium
AAAGCTGAAGAGGTTATAGGTGCTTTTGAGCAATTACGTTGTGTGGAAATTAGTGAAATAGAATAAATTGAAACACTGTCTTCCTGAACTTGATTCAGGAACTCACGAAGCTAAGACTAAACATATTTACCGATTGCTTAAAAAGTTTCCGAATCAAGTTCGGAATGACAGGTTTCAAAAGAAAAAATCCCAAAACTACTTCGGTTCATAAGTCACACAAGGAATAATCATCTCTTCCAATGAAACCCCACCGTGTTGATAAGTGTTCTTATAATATTTTACGAAGTGATTGTAATTATTTGGATAGGCAAAAAACAAATCTTCTTTAGCAAATACAAAAGATGCATTTATTGCTGTTTGAGGTAAGTATATCTCCTTTGGATTTTTAACAGCATACACATCTTTTTCTTCGTATGATAAACTCCTGCCTGTTTTATAACGTAAATTGGTGCTAATCTCTTTTGGCCCGATTAGTTTAGTAGGACTTTGAGTATTAATCGTACCATGGTCGGTAGTAATGACCAATTGCAAGCCCATATTTTGTGCCTTTTTGATCATTTCAAGTAAAGGCGAATTCTTAAACCAACTCAATGTTAAAGATCGATAAGCTTTATCGTCACCGGCTAACTCTTTAATAACTTCCATCTCGGTTTTAGCATGTGAAAGCATATCGACAAAATTGATAACCACAACGGTCAAATCATTATCCTTTATCTTTTGAAAATTATCTGCCAATTGTTTTCCTTTAAACAAATTGGTAATCTTATAATATTCGTGTTTAATGTTTAGCCCTAAACGTTTTAATTGGGCTGACAAAAACTCGTGCTCAAACAAATTTTTACCTCCTTCATCCATGTCATTTTTCCAATATTCAGGATACTGTCTTTCCATATCTAAAGGCATCAAACCTGAAAACAGCGCATTTCTTGCATATTGAGTTGCTGTAGGTAAAATGCTGTAATAATCAAATTCTTTTACCTTATTATACGACTTATTTATCGTGCTTTCCATCATCCTAAATTGATCGTAGCGAATGTTATCCATCACAATTAATAAAGTAGGTTTTTGTCGAATAATAGGTGCCACAACTCGATTAAACAAATTGTGAGAAAACAGCAATTCGTCGTTGTCTAATAATTCTTTATAGTTCTTTTTAATAAACCTAAAAAACTGAGAATTTGCCTCTTGCTTTTGACTCTCTAAAATTTCAAGCATACCTGAGTCATTAATATTTTCTAACTGCAACTCCCAATATACCAGTTTTTTATACATTGAAATCCAACCTTCATAAGAATTTACCATAGTCATATCCATAGCAATCTTTCTAAATTCTTGTTGGTAATTTGCAGTTGTCTTTTCAGATACCAATCGTGAATGATCTAAATTTTTCTTTAAACTCAATAAAACCTGATTCGGATTTAATGGTTTTATCAAATAGTCTGTTATTTGATTACCAATAGCCTCTTCCATAAGGTTTTCCTCTTCACTTTTGGTTATCATTATTACAGGCAAATTTGGGCGTTTCTCCTTAATCTGAACCAAGGTTTCCAATCCGCTTAAACCCGGCATATTTTCGTCTAAAAAAACTACATTATGTCTTTCTTGATCTATTGCCTCTAATGCATCTACACCGTTTGTGGCAGTGCTTACTATATAATTTTTACTTTCTAAAAACAGAATGTGAGGTTTTAATAAATCTATCTCATCATCTACCCAAAGTATGTGTATTTTATCCATGTATTTATTTATTAATGCTGTGTGAACTATAAACTGTTGGCTATGCATTATGGCTAGCGACTAAAGACTAGATACTACACAAGCCATGCCAATACATATTTGTATCTTTGCTTCTTTGTTAACTTTTAGTTATAATTTCCAACCCATTTTTTAACGAAAACCTCGCATGTCAGAAACTAACAAACTCAAAATATTTAACGACCCAATTTACGGATTTATTACAATACCCAACACATTAATTTTTGATATTATCGAACACCCTTATTTTCAGAGGTTACGACGAATATCTCAAATGGGATTATCAAACTTAGTATATCCGGGAGCACATCATACTCGTTTTCACCATGCTTTGGGCTGTATGCATCTGATGCAGAAAGCTGTACGTGTTTTACGCTTCAAAGGAATTAAAATCAGTAAAAGTGAAGCCCAATCTCTTTATTTGGCCATTTTGCTTCACGATCTTGGTCACGGACCTTTTTCTCATGCCTCTGAAAAGTTTTTTCTACCAAGTATTTCGCACGAAGACTTGTCTTTAGCATATATGAAAGAACTTAATAATGAGTTTAAAGGTGCCTTAACAGAAGCGATTTCAATTTTCACCAATACACACAAACGGAAATTTTTCTACCAATTGATATCCGGACAATTAGATATGGATCGCTTAGATTATCTAAAACGAGATAGTTTTTATACCGGTGTGGTCGAGGGTAGTATCAATTCAGACCGACTAATAGCTATGTTACACGTAAAAAATGATGAATTAGTAATCGAAGAGAAAGGAATTTATTCCATCGAAAAGTTTCTACTCTCACGTCGCTTTATGTACTGGCAAGTCTATTTACATAAGACGGGTTTACTGGCAGAACAGATCTTAATTCGCATATTACAACGAGCCAGAGAACTTTTTAATACTGGAATCGATATAACAGCAAGTAAGAGTTTGTTATATTTCATAAAAGAAAGGACAATACAAAAAGAACAGATCAATACTCATTTAGACATGTTTACCAGTATTGATGACTATGATGTTTGGGCTGCTATCAAAGAATGGCAAGATCATGATGATTATGTACTCTCTAACCTATCAAAAATGATGGTTCAAAGAAAACTCCCGCGTATCGAACTGAGTGACCATGCTTTTTCTAATGAATATTTAAAAGAAATAAAAGATAAAACCCGCCAATTATCAGGTGTTGACAGCAACAATATGGATTATTTTATATTTGAAGGAAAAATAACTAATCAGGCTTATAATACGAATGATGGAGCTATCAAGGTTTTACTAAAAGACGGCTCTGTAAAAGAGTGGCTCTCACTAGACACACAGTTTAAAACCTCAGCCTTGTCAAAACCAAATACTAAATATTTTATAGCCTATCCTAAAAATATTAATCTATAGAAACCAAACCCAACAACAGATAACAAACAACAGTCACCTCGAGCGCAGTCGAGAGGGACAACAGACAACCGACACCTTGTCAATCCTAAAAAATACCCTAAATTTGCCTTTTTGCAAGACACAAAACACATGAAGAATTTTGCCCTAATAGGCGCCGCCGGATATATAGCTCCACGTCACATGAAAGCTATCAAAGAGACTAACAATAATTTAATTGCAGCTCTTGACAATAATGATAGTGTTGGGATTATCGATAGTTATTTTCCCAATGCTGATTTTTTTACAGAATTTGAACGATTTGACCGACATATTTCAAAACTAAAGTTCGATAAAAATATTGATATTGACTATGTAAGCATCTGTACACCAAACTATTTGCACGATGCACATATACGTTTTGCTTTACGACAAGGTGCTGATGCTATTTGTGAAAAACCTTTGGTTTTAAATCCATGGAATATTGATGCACTCGCTAAAGTAGCCAAAGAAACCGGAAAGAATATTTACACGATTCTTCAACTTCGCCTACACCCAAGTATAATTGCTTTAAAGGAAAAAATTGACAAGGGACCTAAAGATAAAATATACGATATTGATTTAACCTACCTAACCTCGAGAGGACATTGGTATTATACCTCTTGGAAAGGAGATCATTCAAAGTCAGGTGGTGTAGCTACCAACATTGGCGTACATTTTTTTGATATGCTATCCTGGATATTTGGTGAGGTAAAGCAAAATACCATTCATTTGAACACACACGACAGATCAGCAGGATATTTAGAATTTGAAAGAGCAAGAGTTCGCTGGTTTTTATCGATAAATTATGATGTGTTACCGGAAGAGATCAAAGCCAAGGG
>JBDLJM010000207.1 GCA_039714315.1 Bacteroidota bacterium
TAATCTAAACTGTCCTTAATTTAGTATTGGCTGAAAGCCATACTTAATTCCGGTCAAAGGCAACGCCTTGACATATTGTGTAAATGTTTAATATTTCGCACCTTCAACAAAAGGTGATACCTTTTGTTGAATTAATCTGCCACTTCGTGGCGATGACAAATTGACTACTTACAGTAGTACAAAATATAATATTGTCAACTTTACCCCCTCATCCAATTGATTATTCATTAATGAGAAATAAATGCAGTAAACCATAGATTGAACCGGTCTAACCAAATGCTTTATATGATTTTATCCCCAAAAATATGACTTGACCCTTATATTTCTAATAGTGTAATAAGTATAACATTCAACCTTATTTAGGGATGTTCAGATTTGAACTTTAGACTTTGGACTTTGGACTTTGGACTTTAAATCTATTTTTCGGAAAGTGCCAGCATAACACCTAAAGCAACTAATACAGATACCTTTCCCCATTTGGTGTATTTCCAAAACTTTTCGCTGTTTAAATACGAGCTAAACTTACCCGAAAGAGTAGATATTAATGTAAATATCAATATTGCCTGAATCATAAATATCAATCCCAGAATGAACATCTGGAGAGTTATATTAAATCCGCTTTTGCTGATAAACTGTGGTAAAAATGCAATGAAAAACAATGAAACCTTGGGATTCAGAACATTCATAAAAAATCCCTTTCTCATTAATTTCCAAAGATTAAACTCCGCATTATCAACTTCTCCGCCAATTTCTACTTCCGGCTTTTTTTCTTTATAAGCCATGTATGCCAGATACAACAGATAAGCAGCTCCTAAGTACTTTACTATCTGAAAAGCGTAATCAGATTGTTTAAGAATGATCGAAAGACCGGTTGCGGCAGCTAATGTATGTACCATTACCCCCGAAACTAAACCTAAGGAAATTGCTATGCCGTGTTTATGTCCTTTTGTAATACTTTCTGTTAATACAAAAATATTATCAGGTCCCGGCATAAATGTAAGAAGCATAGAAGCTCCAATAAAAGATAAAATAAGTTCTAACTCCATTATCAGTTAAATAAATTTCCGTTACGTAATTTATCTAACAAGCCTTCACCTTTAAGCTTTTCTTCGTATTGTTCGATACAATTTGCAGTATTATATCTTCCTATTTCAATTAATTCTTCGGCCTTATAAAAATCAAATAAACTGCATGAATCTCTTGAAACATTTACCAGTATATCCGGTGCATATTTTTCTATGACCATTTTTGAAATCTGGCCGGTGAGCACACTGATAGTTTTATCCATTATTTCGAAATAATTCAACTGACCGTTTTCGTCCTCTTCTTCCTTAGCTCTGTATTTATCGAAAAACCTTTGAATACCCTGAAATTTCTCAAGATATATTGACTGTTTGCCTAATTTTCTTTCATTATTTTTATCTATTTGAGGATGGTAGGCCGGAACATCTGCATTTACATCAACTACTATCAACAAATTATTTCCGGAATTTTTCACATGCTCAATCGGCAGGTTATTTATCACTCCTCCATCTACCAGTAAAGTATCTCCCGAAACTATTGGAGTAAAAACAGAGGGTATAGAAATAGATGCCCTGATAGCCTCATAAAGACTTCCTCTTTTGAACACAACCTCTTCGCTCCTTAATAAATCTGTGGCTGTTGCGGTATAGTCAATATTCAGATCTTCAATATTCACATCAGGAATAAACTCCCTCATCTTATCAAAAACTTTATTCCCTTTAATAAAGCCCTGAGAACTCAAAGTAAAATCAACCAGCTTAAAAACTTCATATTTATCGAGGGTACTAATCCAGTCCTTATACTCCTGTATTTTACCTGTGGCATACATTCCTCCAACCAACGCTCCCATCGATGTTCCCGAAATAGATTCTATTTCGAAGCCCTGGCGTTCCAGCTCTTCAATAACACCAATATGTGCTATTCCCCTTGCACCGCCACCCGACAATACTAATGAAACTTTTTTCTGCATTTTGATAGTATATTTGTTGAGGCCTAAGTTAATCAAACTACAAATATTTTATAATCAATGCTGATATTTTTTTGTGGCAAAGATGGGAATGGCACCCCGGAGAAAAAGATACTATTGAGCAAACAAACGAGGAGGCGACCGCAGGAAGCCACCGCAGTTGTATTGCGAAAAGTATATTTTTTGAGGAGTATAATGGACAGCTTTATCAGCCACCCAAATAAAAAAAACTACCTTACAAATAAATATAAGGTAGTTCTGATAAATTAATTTCTTAAACTTATGCTCTTCTTTTTCTGGACTGAAGAGTGTTTTTCATCAGCATCGCTATAGTCATAGGTCCTACTCCACCCGGAACCGGCGTAATATGAGAAGCTTTTTTACTCACTTCGTCAAACTTCACATCGCCCAATAATCGGAAACCTGATTTTTTGGTTTTATCTTCTACTCTGGTTATCCCAACGTCGATTACCACTACTCCATCTTTAACCATATCGCCTTTCAAAAACTCCGGAATACCGTTTGCTACAACAACAATATCAGCCTGTCGGGTTATCTCTTTAAGGTCTTTAGTACGGCTGTGAGTTAATGTCACTGTACAGTCAATTCCTTTTTGAGCCAGCAAAACACTCATAGGCGAACCTACTATGTGACTACGCCCAATAATTACGGCATGTTTCCCCGAAGTTTCTACTCCGTATCTCTTTATCAATTCCACAATACCGTATGGAGTTGCAGGAAGGAAAGTTTCCTGTCCCAAAAGCATCTTCCCTAGGTTTGTCGGATGAAAACCATCAACATCTTTATCAGGATTAATTGCTAATGTAACTTTTTGCTCATCGATATGTTTTGGCAATGGCAACTGAACTATGAATCCGTCCAAACCTTCATCATTATTCATTTCATCTATCTTAGCCAAAAGTTCTTCTTCCGAAGTTTCGGCAGAAAACCTGACTAATGTAGACTCAAAACCTACTTTTTCACAGGCTTTAACCTTTGCGTTTACATATGTTTGACTGGCTCCGTCGTCGCCAACCAAAACAGCAGCTAAATGAGGAGCACGCTTCCCTTCGGCTACCAATTTTGAAACTTCAATGGCAATTTCGTCTTTGATATCGCCCGAAGTTTTCTTTCCGTCTATTAGTATCATATTTTATATGTCGGTTGTTAAAGTTTTCAAATATACCAACGAAAATTGAAATTTATATAATCGTAATACTTTTTTTCATAAATCAGCTGTATTTATGTCCATTAATCAATGCAGGTCTAATTTGTTAAATAATTGAAATATATTTGTACAAAAAATATTCTGTAATGAAGGAAAAAATCCAAAAAGCAGTTGAAGTGATGAAAAACGGAGGGATAATTCTTTATCCTACCGATACTATTTGGGGAATTGGTTGCGATGCTACAAACGAGGAAGCAATCAACAAAATCTACAAACTTAAACAACGCGAGGAAAGTAAGTCAATGTTGGTTCTGGTTGAAAATGACCGAAGATTGCAGAATATTGTAGATGTTCCTGATTTAGCCTGGGACCTCATCGACCTGTCAGAAAAACCAACAACTATCATATACGACTCTCCAAAAAATGTTGCAAAAAACATCATTGCTGACGATGATACTTTGGGAATAAGATTAGTAGAACCTATGTTTTTAAAACAGCTTATCGGTAAACTAAATAAACCTTTGGTCTCTACATCTGCCAACGTTTCAGGACATTCTTCTCCAACAAACTTCAACGATATTTCTGACGAAATAAAAAACGGTGTTGATTTTATTCTAGATATTGAAACTGATAAGGTAAACAAGAAGTCCTCATCAATTATTAAGCTTAGTGCTGATAGTCAGGTGAAGATTATTAGGAAATAGTTACTGGTTACTGGTTGCTGGTTACTGGTTGCTGGTTACTGGTTGCGGGTTGCTGGTTACTGGTTACTGGTTACTGGTTACTGGTTACTGGTTACTGGTTGCTGGTTACTGGTTGCTGGTTAC
>JBDLJM010000208.1 GCA_039714315.1 Bacteroidota bacterium
GGTCCCAGTACCCAATGGCCTTCGTATGGAAAATATAATCCACGAGATGGTATTCCCATTAGCTGAGCAGCATTAAACGCCTGCATTCCCTGAGTATATGGAATCCTAAAGTCTTTACCCCCATGAATTACCATAATTGGCGTATCCCATTTATCGAGGTAATTAACCGGATTGTGCTCATCGAAACTTTTTGTTTTATTTTTTCCATCCCAGAAATTTCCTCCAAGATCATAATTAGCAAAGAACATTTCTTCTGTCGACAAATACCAACTTCTTGTATCAAATGTTCCGCAATGCGATATAAATGCAGAAAAACGACTTTCATGAATTCCGGCTAACATAAAAATTGAGTAACCTCCATATGATGCACCAACTGCACCTATTTTAGTCTCATCGACGTAAGCCTCTTTTTTAACATCATCAACTGCAGCAAGATAATCTTTCATAGCCTGTCCTCCCCAGTCACCTGAAATTTGTTTGTTCCATTCTACTCCAAATGTTGGCAACCCTCTTCTGTTTGGTGCTATTACAACATAATCCTGAGATGCCATCAGCGAGAAATTCCAACGGAAAGAATACGATTGCGAAATTGCACCTTGTGGTCCGCCCTGTGCGTAGAAAATTGCAGGATATCTTTTAGTAGCTTCAAAATTTGGAGGCAAAATTACCCAAACCAGCATCTGCTTTCCATCACTTGTTTTTACCCATCTTTTAGTAATCTTTGGCAAATCCAGTCCGGCATAAATCTCATCGTTGATATGTGTCAACTGCTTAGGTGTTCCCTTTTTCATGTCGAAGGAGTAAACCTCATTTGCATGATTCATATCTTTTTTGTGAGCAAAAAATGCATTTTTTGTCGCATTAATACCCCGGATATCATGAAGACCTTCAGTTATTTGTTTTATCTGCTTTTCCGGGTTTGTTTTAGCCAGATTTTTATCCATTGTTAAAGAGAAAATCTGATAAGTAGCTTCTACTCCAGCTCCGAAATAAATATTCTTTCCCTTTACCCCCCAGGTATATTCCGATACTGTTTCGTCCCATTTGGCAGTTTGATTATATTTTTTGCCGCTTTTCAAATCCATGATTACAATATCATTCTTATCAGACTCATAACCATCAGTAGCCATACTCAACCAGGCTAATTTGCTTCCATCGGGACTAAAGGTTGGGTGTTTATCATAACCCATCATTCCTTTAGTAAGGTTTTTAGTATTTCCAGAGAATAAATTGTATTCGTAAATATCTGAATTTGTACTTATAGCATAATCTTTACCATACATTTTTTTACATACGTATAGAATCTTTTTACTGTCCGGACTCCAAATTATATCATCAGATCCTCCAAAAGGTTTCATAGGTGTATCCCACTTTTCACCTTTCATAATATCTTTTGCTTCCCCTGTGATTTTTGCACCATCAAAATCGGCCACAAAAATATGAGAGAAATACTCATCGCTCCAATCATCCCAATGACGGTGCATTAAATTGTCAACAATTACTGCCTCGGCCTTATCATATTCCGGGTAAAAATCTTTTGTTGTAGATAATAGCTTAACTTCTTTTGCATATAGTATATGTTTCCCGTCAGGAGAAATTTTATAGTTTGATGCTCCTCCCTCTAGCTCTGTCAATTGCGTTTTAGAAGAACCATCAGAATTCATACTCCACAACTGTCCTGACTTCACATAAAATATTTTCTTTCCGTCTTTAGAAAAAGAAGCGGCTCCTTCGCTTCCCTGCTCGTTAGTAAGCTGAACAGTTTTTCCGCTTTTAACATCAACTTTATAAATATTCTTTTCACCTTTATTTTCATCAAGGCTATAATATGTAACAGTGTAAACAACCTGACTGGCATCAGGCGAAACATCCTGCATACTCACCCTACCAAGCTTCCATAAAAGCTCAGGTGTTAATCTGTTCTGTGCATCTGTATTAGCACTGATAAACATCAGGACTATGGCACTAAGCAATATTCTTCTTATCATCGTTTATTTAATTTATTAGTTAGGAAATGTAAAGATAAGGAAAGGAAAAATTATAATATGTATATATAACATTGAATCTACCATGCCATATCAAACTCAAGCGATCATAGTGTAGTATTCTACACCTTAAAATTATCGCTACCTTTGCACACTCAACAAAATGGCAGATGAAGGAACTAGAGTTGTTATGTCCGGCAAAGAATGCAGAACAAGGTAAGATAGCTATTAACTATGGCGCTGATGCGGTATATATCGGAGCAGGAAAATTCGGGGCAAGGTCGGCAGTTGGAAACGAAGTAGATGAGATAGCCGAACTGGTTGAATTTGCACACAAATTTTATGCTAAGGTATACGTTACCATAAATACTATAATTTATGACAGTGAACTCGAACAGGCCCACAAACTAATCCATGATCTATACAATTTAGGAGTTGATGCAATAATTATACAGGATATGGGTCTTTTAGAATTAGACTTGCCTCCAATTCCAATACATGCCAGTACACAAACGCATAACTACGATTTAGAAAAAATAAAATTCTTTGAAGATGTGGGTTTACAAAGGGTTATTCTCGCACGTGAGCTTTCGGTAAAACAAATAAAGAAGATAACAGGTAATACTAATATTGAACTCGAAGCATTTGTACACGGAGCCTTGTGTGTGAGTTTAAGCGGACAGTGTTATTTCAGTCATGCAACTACAGGGCGAAGCGCCAACAGGGGAGAATGTTCGCAATCGTGCAGGATGAAATATTCCTTTGTTGATGCTAACAATAAGTCTTTTGCCAATGACAAATATCTACTTTCTTTGAAGGACTTAAACCTGTCCGAATCAATTCCCAGCATGGCAATGGCGGGTGTTACATCTTTTAAAATAGAAGGAAGACTGAAGGATGTTAGCTATGTAAAAAACGTTGTTTCCTTATACAGGCAAAAGCTTGATACTTTTATTTCGGAAAACGAAGGCTATAAACGTGCTTCGAGCGGCAAAACTGTTCTGAACTTTAGTCCCGATGCTGAAAAGACCTTTAACCGCGGATACACTGATTATTTTGCAAACGGACGCCATAAGGATATAGCCTCATTTAACACTCCCAAATCTGTTGGGAAATATATAGGTGAAGTAATTAGACAGGACAGGGAATCTATTCTGATTATTAATCAGGAGAAACTAAATAACGGAGACGGTTTGTGCTTTTTCGATGATAAAAACAAACTTCAGGGATTTAGGGTAAACAGAGCAGAGGGTAACAGAATCTTTCCGGCAGATAAGCTTTTTGTAAAAAAAGGAATGAAATTGTACAGAAATAGTGATCATGCTTTTAATCAAAAACTTATTAAAAACTTAGATAGTAGAAAAATTAAGCTCGATATAAAAGTTATTGAAAAGAATGACAGTCTCTATTTTAATTTCACTGACGAAGACCAAAATTCGGCAGAAATTATTTTAGCAGAAAACTTTGATAAGGCAACAAATCCCGATGCAGCCATTAAAAATATCTCAAAGCAGTTGTCAAAACTTGGAAACACTGACTTTTATTCTGATAATATAGAAACTGATATAAAAAGTCCGGTATTTATTCCAGCCTCCAAATTAAATGAGATAAGGAGGGATTTAATATCTAAACTTGAAGAAATCCGGATAAAAAACTATAAGCGTCAAACTGCAAAATTCACACAAAACAATATTCCATATATCAATAAAGATGTTGATTATATGGCCAATATAGTTAACAAAAAAGCTGCCGCATTCTACGAACGTCACGGTGTTGAAAATTTTGAAGAAGGATTTGAACTCCAAAATAATTACGACGGAAAAACCCTGATGACAACCAAACACTGTTTGCGCTTTGAGTTTGGCATATGCAAAAAATATCAGAAAAAGAGTGAAGCCGATGCCAAGTACTCCGAACCTTTATATTTAACGGATAAACGCGAAAGATATTTATTGGAGTTTGATTGCGATAAGTGTTTCATGAAGAT
>JBDLJM010000209.1 GCA_039714315.1 Bacteroidota bacterium
AAAACTATTACAAGTACTTGATTTTTTTTAACAGGAAGCCTTACACTGTTACCAGAATTAACAAAACACCCTTACAGGACGGGTAATTGCTTAACAAGTATAAGTAAAATTGTTACAGGACGGCGAATTATTTAACAAGTATAAGTAAAACTATTACAAGCACTTATTTTTTTAGCAGGAAGAACTTCAGGGATCACAAGAACATTAAAATTTCCAACAGGATGCTAATACCAAATAAACATCAAAATGCCCATATCATTCTTTATCCCTGCCTGACGGCAGGCAGGTAATCCAGTTATACTTTATTAAAAATTATTTAGTTCACGAACTTTGTTTTTAATGGGTGTTCATGAATCTTCGATTTCCGTCTAGGCTTAGCCTAGATGCAAAGAATTTTTAATTATTCACGAATAATAATTTTATAAGTGTTCATGAAACCTTTAAGGTTCAACGGAGTTAATCGCTTCGCTTATTTCGTCTAACAGAATTACATTTCGAATTATAATGAGCATTTTGAAATTCAATTGGTATAATAGGCTGCCGCGCGATTGCATCGTGTGGTGTATATCCAACTAATTTAGCGCATTCAAGGAGTCTATATTTAAAGCCGCAAAAACTTTACTTTTTTTCTATCGATATCATTCCTTATTTTTGCACCTGAATATAAAGAGAATAAAATGGCATTGATATTAAACCTCGAAACAGCAACAAAAAACTGTTCTGTCAGTTTATCGAATAATGGAGAAATAATTGCTCTAAAGGAATTGAATTCAGGAGGTTTTTCTCATGCCGAAAAACTTCACCCTTTTATAGAGGATGTTCTAAATGAAAGTAATTTTTGTCTTGAGGATATAGATGCTGTTTCGGTAAGTAAGGGCCCCGGTTCGTATACAGGTTTGCGTATTGGAGTTTCAGCTGCCAAAGGGATTTGTTTTGGCAATGATATCCCTTTAATAGCTATTCCAACATTAGAATCTCTGGCGAGCAGTCAAAAAGGGAAGGATTATATTTTAGTTCCTATGCTCGATGCCCGAAGGATGGAAGTTTATGCCAGTATTTATAACCCTGATATTGTAGAAATCAGAAAAACAGAAGCTGAGATTATAGACGAAAATTCATATTCCGAATATCTTGAGAAAGGTAAAGTCCTGTTTTTTGGAGACGGTGCCGAGAAGTGTAAGGAAATCATCAAACACGAAAATGCTGAATTTATTGATGGAGTTTTTCCTTCGGCAAAAGAGATGGGCGAAATAGCCGAAAAGATGTTCAACGAAAATAAATTTGAAGACAGTGCTTATTTCGAACCTTTTTACCTGAAAGATTTTATTGCTACAAAATCTCTTAAGCGAGGATGATCTGTTAGCTTTTGTCCTTTTCAGGCAGTGTATTCTACTATTTTAATAGCTCCTCAACTTTTATAAATCTGTAGTTTTTAATTGTTTATGTAGTCACGAGTTCTCTTCTTTTCAAGTGCTTTTAATCAACGTATTATAATTTTATTGTGTTCTCTTAAGTTTTTATCTGATTTTGTTAATAGGTTAATTATTTTAATATTCTTAATTCCATTTATATTATCTATGTATTGAACTTCTATTTTTAATATATTATTTATGTCAATTAAATAATCATTGTAATCAGCATCTATAATTTCTTCATCAAGAAAAAATAATACAGAGTGCTTTTCATTTGGTAGCTTTATATGATTTTCGTTCAAATAATTTAAAGTAATTAATCTTGGGTTATAGTCATCATTTGTTTCAACCTGTATAGAGCCATAATATATTTTATCACCTATTACTAACGAATCTTTTTGAACATTTAGAGAGGCTATTTTTTTTAAATCGATAGACTTTAATACATTTTCGTTTATGTGTTTACCATTAAGAAAATATGCCGGTGCTTTTTCTTTGGTATTTGTGTCTTTATAAGATATTAAAGGGATTGAATCTTTAACTGTTAGGTTTAATTCTTTTTTTTGAGCAAAAGAATTTATTGAGAG
Organism: Bacteroidota bacterium; assembly: GCA_039714315.1. NCBI lineage: Bacteria > Pseudomonadati > Bacteroidota > Bacteroidota bacterium. The sequence goes on from JBDLJM010000209.1 coordinate 2,000, forward strand.
ACCAAGTGTTACTAAAATTAACAGGTTTTTCATAATTTAAGTTTTTTTAGTTTGTCAGGCATGAAATCTAACTGAGAATAATACCCTTAACCTCCTGAACATAATTTCGACCGATAGGAATCTGATTCCCTTCAATCTCAACTGTATTACCTACTACTGCTTCTACTTTAGGAATTGAAATAGTAAAGGATCTGTGGGTCCTGATAAATGTTTCGGGGGGAAGCATATCTGTAAAAGATGTTAAAGTTTGATGTACAACGTGCTTTCCTGTCGAAGTATTTATTTTAATATAATCTTTAAGACTTTCAACATACAGAATCTCATCTAGATAAATTTTAACCATTTTCTTATCTATATTAATAAAAATATGGTCTCTGTTATCTTCTATACTCCCTGTTTTATTCGATAAAGCAGAGTTTATCTTATTAACAGCTTTCATAAACCTGTTAAATGGAATCGGCTTAACCAAATAATCCAAAACATCCAGCTCAAAACTTTCTACGGCGTATTCCCGGTATGCTGTTGTGATTACAATAAGCGGCGGATTATGTAATGTTTTAATCAGTTCCATTCCGTTGATCAGAGGCAGGTTAATATCTAAAAATACAACATCAATATCACCTGACTGTATTATTTCAAGAGCATCCATAGGATTTGTGAAAGTTGCTACTATATCAAATGTTTTGATATTCGACAGGAAACCTTCAATTACCTTTATTGCCAAAGGTTCGTCATCCACAATTATACAGCGACTGTTCATATATTATATTATTTAGGTATAGCCAGTAAAACAGAATATCTGTTGTTTTCTGTATTTATTGATAGCCTGAAATTATTATTATAGTTTAGCTTTAAGCGCTTTCTTATGTTTTTTATCCCAATACCTTCATTAACCTGACGAAATCTTTTATCTGCAATATTTGGAATAGGATTCTCTACCATGAATATCAGCATTTCTCCGGATGTGTCGAATTTAATATCTATGACAATATCCGAATTATCGGCACTTACCCCGTGCTTAAAGCAATTTTCGATAAATGGCAAATACATTAAAGGAGGTAAATATACTCCTTCTATTTTACCGCTTATTTCTATATTGTATTTAAGTCTGTTATCAAACCGCAGTTTTTCTAAATCCAGATAGCTTTGTATATATGCGAATTCTTTGGTCAATTGTATTCTGTCATCTTTTGCTTCGTACAATACATATTGCATTAATTCCGATAATTTCAATACTACTTCAGGCGCTTTATCAGATTTTTCTAATGTCAGAGCATATAGATTATTAAGCGTATTAAAAAAGAAATGCGGTTGTATCTGAGCCCGTAGATATTTTATCTCTGTTTCCAGATTGAGTTTTGTTAATTCCTGATTCCTCTTTCTGGAGTTTACCCAGTCCATTGTAAGCTTTATGGCGGTAGTAATTCCTATTACATACAATTCGCCCAATACAACGGTAACATAATGTAATCCTACACGTGCTTTCGCACCTTCAATTGCTTCCGGCCAAACATCTTCATTAATAAGATAATAAGTGATAGTGGTTTTCACAAAATACATCAATGTTAAAGCCGCTAATAGCAATATGATATATACGTAGTACTTTCTTTTGGCAACAAATTTTGGAATAAGATAATATGCGTGAAAATATGAAAGAGTAATATGGATAGGGAAACCTACTAAATTTGATTTAAAGGAATAAAAAAAATCGTTGTAATAACTGCCCCATCTGACAAAATTTAGAATAAAGAACCCTACCCAAAATATTATATGATAATTTATAGGGATCCGTTTTTGCCATACTTTATTATCAACGCTGTTCAATACTAAAGTTTTTTTGCTGAGTGATATCTGAAATTTCCGAAACATGTCCTTTTACTTTATTTATCGGTTTCATCACACTATATAACCAATAAAGAAGTTGGACTTGAAGTCTGTTCCAAATGTAATAAAAAA
>JBDLJM010000210.1 GCA_039714315.1 Bacteroidota bacterium
TCTTTGTTTGTTTCGTGTTCAAAAGAAGAAAATAATGAAGGCAATAAAGAAGAACCTTCTTATCTGGTTTCATCGAATGTAAAATATGCATTTGGCGAGGCAAATGTTGAAGCTGCATTTTCTATGCCCGGAGTGGAAGAAGCTGTGAAAAATGGTATAGTTACGTATAAAATAGAGTATAAGACAAAATATAACAATGAAGATATTATAGCTTCGGGGACTTTAACATTGCCCGATGCACAGGGAAGCTATCCCTTAGCTCTAATTGAAAGGGGAACGATTTTAAGTAATGGTGATGCTCCTTCAGAGGGTACTATGCCTAAGTATGAAGCTTTGGCGGGTATGGGATATATAGTTTTTGTACCGGATATGATTGGTTATGGTTCTTCTAAAGATGTGTTGCACCCGTATTTTGATTATGAATACACAGCTACGGCAAGTGTTGACATGTATTATGCTGTAAACGAATATCTTGATTCTAAAGAAAACGCAACAACAACTGCTAATGATAAATTTTTCATAACAGGCTATTCTCAGGGGGGATATTCGGCTATGGCAACATATAAATATATTGAAGAAAATAACGATGATATTAATGTAACAGCTGTTGGCCCGGGAGCGGGTGGATACAACGTAATGTCGATTGTTGATAATGTATTGAAAGAGGATGTTTATCCGGCAACGATATTACTTGCAATGCCAATGGTAACTTATAACGAATTGTATGCAAAGAGACCTTTGTCTGATCTTTTTAACGCTCCTTACGATGCGCAGATTCAGGAAGTAATTGACGGGGAAAAAGAATGGGCTGACATAGCATACTCTTTGCCAACAGTAATAAAAGAACTGTTCAAGCCTGAATTAGTTGATAAACTAAAAAACGGAGAGAGTACATTTTTAACCCAGGCTATTATAGATAACAGTGTTCATGACTGGGCACCAAGTAAACCTCTTGTTATGTATCATTATCGTCCTGATGAGATTATACCGATAGAAACAACCAGATCAACTTTAGAAACAATGCAAAGTAATGGTGCAGTAAATGTGGGATGTTTTGAGATTCCACAAGAGCTTGTAACCAGCGAAAATCAATGGGGAGCACATGGAGCTGCCGGTTTTCCTGCTATTTTATTGGCTTTTAATCAGTTTGGGCAATATTAGAAGGTTTCCGAAGCTTAATGAATAAAAAAACTCCTTTCGATGTCATCGAAAGGAGTTTTTCTTTATAATGTGCTTAAAAATATATTGGAAAATTTATTCTCCTCCAAATTTATAAGTTAGCCCAAGTGCAGCAACCCAGTTTGATTTGTCACAGGTTTTATCGTAAACCTGACCAAAGTCATCTGCCAGACCTTCCTTACCTCCACCTTCGTAAATCGTGTATAGGAATCCAAAATCGAGATCAAATTTTTCGGTTAAATGAGCTACCCCTCCGGCAGAGAAAGTATCAGAATCAAGACTGTAACTCAATTCACTTTGATATGCAAGAGTAGGTCCTGAAGAAGCATGAAGATATCCTCCGCTTATTCCAAATGTTTCATTGATATCGTATTGAAGACCTAAAGCTATTTCAAACGAGTTACCATCTATAAGCTCAGAGTTATCTCCTCTTAGATAATTACCTTCGCTGTCATATCCATTCTTTCCATAGTCAGCAGTTTTGTCCCAGTAATAATGGAGTCCGGTGCTTATTTTTAATTTTTCTGTAGCATTATAATCAATACCTACAGAAAGGAATGCAGGCATATCTGCAGCTGTTACTCTTTTGTCAGGGAACATTCCTGTATCATCTTTGGTTGTATTATTTGTAACATCCATTGTTGTTTTGAACTCATATTTAATACCTATGTTAAGGTTGTCGTCCATCAATGCGATGTTTGCTCCTATTATCGGAGTGATTCCCGAACCGGTTTGTTCGGCTTCCAATTCTCTGTCTTTCTCCAATTCATCTCCTGTTGCAGACATAACGCCTGCTGCTCCGTAAAATGTAGCTTGAGCTGTTGAAATGGTCATTGAACCCGGATCTTCTACACCAACTGCACCTAATCCTCCAACAATCTGTGCGTATTCTTCATCTGAAATATGACCGGCGGCTTTCACTTGATCAATAGTGAACCCTCCTGCGTTAGCATCAACAAGACCTTGTAATTCATTACCTGCATAATTAAACAGCCCGGCAACTTGTCCAAATACTACTGACGGTGCAACATCTGTTCCGTTTAATGTATATTGAACATCTTTGATATGTCCTTCGTAAGAGTTCTTAATACTTACGTATCTCAAACCGGCATAAACCGATACCATATCGTTTATTGCATAGGAAGCTCCTGCCTGAAGTCCCATATATGCAGATGTCCCTTCGAGACTAATATCTACATCATAGCCCTGTACATCAATACCTGCTGGTTTCAGTCCGCTTAAAGCAAGGGGTACCGAAGCAAAAGGCATCTCGAAAGAAGGCAGCCCTTCTTCGAAATTGGCGCTACCGCCGCCACCAACTACGGTGAAGCCTCCTGAGAATGCCCAGTTACCGGTTTTATAAGCCATAAATGCTGAAGGGAATAACGGTGCAAAAACATCACCGATATAAGTATCATTGTTTAGCATCGGATTTGAGCTTGTAATTTTTCGCTCCTGTGTGATAACCTGATTATTTAACTGAACATAAAAGCCATCAGCCAATTTAGTAAGCCCTGCCGGGTTGTAAAATACAGCATCAACATCGGTAGAAGCATCACGAGCCAGCATACGTATATATGCAGCACTTTGATTGGTGTTGGTCACCATTCCACCGGCAAATGCCATTTGCCCAAGCAATAATGATGAAAGAACTAATTTCAATCTTTTCATAATTGATTATTTATTGGTTAGTAGTAAAATTTTTTAAAATAATTACCTTATTAATTAGTAAAAATGATTTTCGGACGTTAATGAACAGTCGTTCAGTCGGCACTTGTCCGGATTCTTCAGTCTGATAAAATTCAATATGCTCCAATATCAGAATAGTAAAATCCTTATTTTACAAGGCTTGTGAGATAAAATTTATTATGCATGCATAATAAATTGATTTACTGCAACTTAACTAGAACAATATTTACATAATTCTGTTAAAAATCAAACATTATTCAAATTATTTTAAAAACGCGGATGTTTTATTGATTTTGATAACAAAATGTTATAAAACAAATTCTTTTCCATTGAAAGAGAGATAAAAGTTTGTACATTGCCTTCGCAAATTCGGTGATATGGATTTGTAATTACTTTAATGTTTGGGAAATTCAATTCCTAAATATGGTGATTGTTATTGGTTATCTTCAAAAGGCTGCAAACACGTAGCCTTTTGATTTTTATAGCGAATTAATTCAATGAAAAGGAGGCCGGATCAAAAGTTTTAAATATTTTGATCCGGCCTCCTTTAAAAATATTGTTATAATGCCTTAAAATACAAATCTGAATCCGAGAGCAATATTGTTCCAGGAGAAGGCGTCATCAACATAGGAATTTTTGGTTAAAGCCCATTCAGGTCTGTAATCCAGTGTAAATTGTAAAAATTTCACAATCCTGAGCGAAAGACCCAAATCAACAGCAAGATTAGCATGGAAATGTTCTCTTTGAAGACCCAGACCAACACCTGCACCGCCATAAAAACTAAATCTGTCTCTGTTTCCTGCGAGTGTCCAAAGTTTTAGCCCTGTAAATTTCCAGGTTCCTCCACTTATATATCCAAAGTCTATTTCGTGGGAGCCAATTCCCTGAAAACTAAATTCAACTCCTCCATAGGCATTTCCGTCAACTCCAAAAACACCACCTCTTATACCAATTGCATTTTGGCTAAATCCGCTTAGACTAAACAGTAAAAGAAGACTTGAAATAAATAAAATTTTTTTCATAATATTCTTATTATTAGA
>JBDLJM010000211.1 GCA_039714315.1 Bacteroidota bacterium
TGACCAAAACATTAAATTATTAGCAGATGAAAAGGATAGGAGTAATGTCGGCGATGGTAGAAGAAATGGATATCCTTCTGGATAAACTGGAAAATAAAAAAACCAGGACTATAGGCCAGAGAGAGTATAACTGTGGGGTCTTATGGGGAAATAAAGTGGTGTTGGTTTTTTCCAGATGGGGTAAGGTGGCAGCATCCTCTACAACAACAACGCTTATAACAGAATTTAAAGTTGATGAAATTATTTTTACAGGAGTAGCCGGAGCAATTGATAGTAAAATAAATATCGGAGACGTGATTGTAGCCGAAAATCTTTATCAACATGATTTTGATGCCAGTCCGTTTTTATTGCAGCACGTCTTGCCTTTAATCATGAAAAAGGAAATAGGAACTCATCCATCTGTTAGAAATAAACTTTTTGATTCAGGAGTTAACTTTCTAAAAGAACAAATGAAAGAGAAAATTTCAGATGATTATCTTAACGAATTTAATATTTCCGATCCAAAAATTGTAATAGGTAACATAGCATCCGGAGACCAATTTATAAAGGATTCCAAAAGAAGGGATGAAATAAAGTCCAGTCTGGAAAATGTTTTGGCTGTTGAGATGGAAGGAGCTGCTGTAGCACAGGTTTGTTATGAATATGGAATTCCTCTGGGAGTAATTAGAACAATATCAGATGATGCTAATGATGAGGCAATTAAAGATTTCCCCAAGTTTGTTTATAATATAGCCAGTCAATATTCGTATAATATCTTGAAGAATTATTTATTGAAATAGTTTTTAAATTCTTCTATGGCATTGAAGAAATGACAGTTGATATGCTGACTAATCTCAGGAAAAAGTTTGGCATGTAGTATCGATTTTAGCATGACTAATATGATAAGAAGATGCCAAAATGTCTATAAGATTAAAAACGGAGTGTAGCATATTTGCTGCACCCCGTTCGTCCTTGTTAAAAGGAAGTTGTAGTAAGTGTATTTCCTGTATTAATTTTTAAAACACATTGAACTTAAGGTTTACAAAGCTCATTATTCCCTCAACGTCAAGGGCAACTTTCTCCATAATATTCGATGCATCACTGCCGAATAATTTCCCCATGATAGCTCCGTTGGCTGTTGAGATATAAACCTGACCATTCGATTTTTCGTAAACAGCAAAAGATTTTGGCATCATTACACCAATTTTTCTTCTGTCATCATTATTAAGCATTTCTGAAGCGAACTTACCGCTGCAGTATTTTACAATTTTGAACTTCCCGATAGGAGCCCCTCCACCGTCAATTACTGCTTTATTCTGATCGATTACTCCTGTAACTCGCCAACCGTCTTTATTGTTGATTCTATTTTGTATTACATCAACAGTTTTGTCAAACTCATAAGGACTCTTAATTTCTACAAGCATCATTTTTTCTGATGACATGTTCATTGCTAATCCCGTGAAAAATACTCCAAAGACCAATCCTCCAAGTACTGAAACTATTATTAAAATCTTTTTTTCCATTGTCTTAATTTTGTTTATTTTTTAGTGATAATATTTGTAAATACTGTAACTCTTTTACTTGGCAGAGCCAAAATTTGCCCCCGGTAATCCTTGCTTTTAGCGTAGCCGTAGGGGAGTAGAAGGAAGTAACCTGTACTAGGAATCAATCCTCTTCAACACAGAGCTCTCCTTTCTTAATTGCTGAAATAGTTTTAGATGTCACAATTACGAATGCAGCCAGTGCAAATGCTAAAAATAACCAGGCTAAATACTGATAAATAACCATTCCTGTTAGTTGAAAAGCTACCACAGAAGCTATTGTTATTGAAGCTAACGGGAATAAAAATGCCCACCATGAAACAAAAAACTTTAGATGCCTAAAACTTTTGTGGAGCATAAGTAATAACGCGGCGAAGAAATAGGCCATGTATAACATGAAAAATGCAAACGAATCTAAACTCTGGGTTATTCTAACATATGCTATAAATCCAATTGCAGGCGGAGCCAGTAAGATGAAGAAAGTTGGCATGAATTTTTTAGGCATCTGATCGTGAAATATAACACGGTTTAAAAATATTGTCAGCAGTATTATCCAAAATAAAAATCCAATACCAAAATATATCCATGCAATTTCACGAGCTATAAAGTCAACACCAATAACCGGTACTAAGATATTACCGACAACAGGTATAAACCAGGCAGGGTTGAAGGTCTTAATTTCAAAATTGTGTTGAATCCAAAACCTGATTGTGTGTAACATTATGTAAGTGTGTCCTAAAAAACCTATCCACCAAAATGGCAAGGCTACTAATGGCCAGATCCCATAAAATACTATAGAAAGAAGTAGAAATGATATTGTTATAGCCGAAAAGAAATTTATTCTGATTCTATGTTTGAAATCATCGTTTACATCCTTATAAAATATATAAGCCTTCCTGGAGTAGAAATAACTTACTGTTGCAAATGTAAGTAAAGCTATTGCCATCATTGCCAGAAACGGCCATTTAGGCAACCACTGTAAGTGGTAGAATTTGTTTAAAGCAACCGACACTCCTGCCAGCCCCATGATGCTCGAAAAAGCAGCTATAGGAAAATGCTGTAATTTTGATTTTTCCATTGGATAATTGATGTTATTAAAGTTGTAATAGTTTTTTGTAATTTATTTACGTGAAATTAAATCTATAATTTTACTTCCTGTTGTGCTCTCTTCTTCCTTTAGTATAATAAGTTGGATATTATTTTCTTCTGCAATTTTTTGGACATTATATCCTATTTCAAATCCACAGAATGTATTAACTCCTCTTGCTACGAGAAGTTTTGCGATTGATTTGCCGGATTGACTATGTTCGTCTTTAAACTTATTTGCGATAAGCGTTTTGCTTTTACTCTTTTCATCATAGATTACAAAATATGGACTTCTTGCAAATAGTTTTGATACCTTAAACTCGGATGAATTTCCCCTTACCGGAATTGCAATAATTTTAACATTACTCATTACAAATCATTTTCAATTAGTTTCACACTTTCACTACCACATAAAGGGCATTTTTCATTGCCTATCTTCCCTTTTTTGTTGAATTTACTTCCGCAATTGTTACATATGAACCATGTTTCATGGTAAATTACATTTCCCCCCTGAATTAAAATTTGTTTTCCTTCGCACATAGCCTCGGCTAATTTCTTGCGGGCTTTATCATAAATTCTGGTTAAGGTAGGTCGCGATACACCCATTTGCTCGGATGCCTCTAATTGCGAAAGCCCCATATAGTCCTTTAACCTGATGCTTTCGTATTCTTCTACCGACAGGTATATAGTCTCAAGATCTGAAGCATAGAAACCCATTGGTATGAAACCCTTGACTTTTGGTCTTGAGAAAACTTTTCTTGGATTTACCGGACGTGCCATATAATTTTTTTGGCAAATATATTATGAACATATGTTCATAACTATGCTCTCTAAACAGATATTATTATGATTTTTGTCATTAGGAACTGAGGCAAAAAAAAGACCCGCCCAAAGGGCGAGTCTGAATATTTTGTATATGAAAAAGTCTTAGTAGGCTAATCTTGTATTAGAAACTGTTGAGTTGTTATACTCCTCCATTTTATCAATTTCTTCTTTTTGCTCGTCGAGCAGTTCCAGAACTTTATTTACATTCTGAATACCGTCAAGAGCGAAATCGTTTATTTTCTCGCGCCATACGGCAGCGTTTGTTTTTCCGTGCTTCATTACATCCGATACCAACTCAATATTGTAAAGGCTGGCAAATATCTGATATACCTCTTCGTCTCGTAATTTCTGAATTACTTCCTGTATCCCTGCAAGTTTTTTCTCAAAACGCTTTTCACGCTGAATTAAGAATTGACGGAATAGTGCCAGAGTGAATATGGATGTTATTATTGTTGCCCATACTACGAACTCTG
>JBDLJM010000212.1 GCA_039714315.1 Bacteroidota bacterium
TTTTTTTCAAGAGCCGATGGAGGGACTCGAACCCACGACCTGCTGATTACAAATCAGCTGCTCTAGCCAGCTGAGCTACATCGGCAAAAATTAATATGTAAATAAAAAAGAGCCGATGGAGGGACTCGAACCCACGACCTGCTGATTACAAATCAGCTGCTCTAGCCAGCTGAGCTACATCGGCGTAATTTTTTTACTTTACAATAGTATAAATAAGAACTTTTATGTGTTGATGAATTACTTCTGTCAACATAGTACTTTTTTTGCAAAAGGACTCTAAAAGAGCCGATGGAGGGACTCGAACCCACGACCTGCTGATTACAAATCAGCTGCTCTAGCCAGCTGAGCTACATCGGCTTTTGCGGGTGCAAATATAGTACAGTTTTTTGTAGTTCAAAATGTTTTTCAATGAAAAAATATATTTTTTTTGAAACATATAATTCCATCTTTCTTAAAGCCTTGAATTTCTATGTTTTGTCTTGAATTTACTGTAGGAATAAATTAGTGCAAAAAGTGCTGTAATCGCACCTGAAGCAAATGTGAAGCCGAAAAACTCCGGATTGTTAGCATAAATCTTTGCAGATACAAATGCCCCGATTCCAATTCCTACTTCAAGGGCGATGTATATGGTAGCGAAGGCTCTGCCAATTTGTTTTGGATTAGCCAAATCGGCTGTCCATGCAAAAACAGTTGGAGAACTCATTCCTAAACTTATACCATATACGAAAGCCGAAAGGTAGAAAGTTGTTGGGGTTTGAACGAAGGTTAACAGTAGCATTGAAACTATCAATAAAACCATTGAGGCAACAATTACCGGAATCCTGCCGTGAAGATCAGATGCTTTACCGGCAATAAATCTTATAAGGATTGAGCTTAATACAAAAATAGTAAAGTAGATACCTTTGTCGTTTATACCAATACTTTCACTAAGGTCGGGTATAATTGTGAGTATTAAACCAAACGAGAAGGTAGAGAATAAGAATACTATTGCCGGAGCAATAACCCGTGGTTCAAAAAAATCATCTTTGCTGATTTTAAGTAGTTTAAACGAGAATGGTTTTCGCTTTTTATTATCTAATGTTTCTTTAAGGTTGAAAAGTATTATTATCGATAACAGGGCAATTGAACCCGATGAATAAAATAATATGTCATAACCGAATGTCGAAGCTACCTTGGTGCCAATTGTTGGACCTAAAGCCATTCCCAGACTTGTTGCAACTCCTAAAATACCCATTGCTTCACCGCGTCTGTTTTCAGGAACTATATCTGCTATATATGCCGATGTACCTGTTGGTTTAAAACCGGTTGAAAATCCGTGAATCAGTCTCAAAAAAAGAAAGCCTGCTACACTTGTAAAAAGGGGGTATGATATTCCTACAATAAAAGCTACCGATGCACCAAAAATCATTATTGGAACTCTGCCAATGCTATCTGTAAGCTTTCCGCTGAAAGGTCTTGAAAATGCTGCTGTTAAAGTAAATAATGAGATGATATATCCTTTGTATTCAGCTCCTCCCAGAGATGTCAGGTAATTGGGAAGTTCCGGAATAATCATGTTGAAGCTGCTGAAAAACAGTAAAGAGCTGAATGACAGTAGTATAAATTCTTTTGTTAATAACTGGTCGTTTTTTAAGGTCATTATTTATTATAAAAATATTATATTAGCCATGGAATTTTTCCAGGATGAGGTTGATAATTGATTAATCTTATAAATAAATTACCTACTTAATATGGCCAGAGCATTTTTAGATTACACCAAAACAATTCTTAAAAAAGTGAGTTTTAATGCCGATTTATTTCAAACAGAACTTACCAAAGCAATCGCAAGGCTACTGCCTTACGAAGTATTTGAACTAAAACAATGGATTCTCGAACAGTTTAAAGACGAACCGCAGTTGAAACCTTGTTTAGTAAGAGTAAAACAAATACAAAGTAAATTTTAATATCTATTAAATTTCGATATGTTCGGTTAGATCAAAGTTTTTTTGACTTAACCTAACATATCGAAGTTAATTTAGATGATACCTTATAGGGGGCTTATGATCTGAGTATCTTCAGTGAGTATGACCCCTTTTATTATGGCATTAATTGTTTTTGTAAGTGCCTCAATGATCTGAAGTTTCAGTTGACCTTTACCATAAACAATACTTACTTCTCTTGCCGGAAATGGTTTTTCAAATTCCTTTAATTTTTGCTCATCTTCGGGTTTCATTCTCTTTGTGTGCAGGTATGGCAGTAAAGTGTAGCCAAAACCGTCTTTTGTAAGTTGTACCAGTGCGTCAAAACTTCCTGTTTCCAGATTTAGTTTAGATGAATATAATTCCTGATCAGATTTACACAGGTTGATAATGTTATTTCTAAAACAATGACCTTCTTCCAAAAGTAACATTTCAGTTAGTTCCAGGTCTTCTGATTTAAGTCTTTTTCTGTTGCTTAATCTGTGATTATCCGGAAGGTATGCCACAAATGGTTCGTAATATATTGGTTTTTCGAAAATGTCGTCTTCCTCAAGTGGCGTGGCAGCAATACCAACGTCAATAATTCCGTCTCTTAGCTGATCGATAATTTGATGTGTTTGTAACTCTTCAATAGTAAGTTTTACCTCAGGGTATCTTTTCATGAAGGTTTTTAGAAATAGCGGTAAGAGTGTCGGTATTATTGTAGGGATAATTCCAATTTTAAAATCTCCCGTAATCTTTCCTTTTTCCGTATCTACTATATCAGAAATTCGTTTTGATTCATTGACTACAGTTTTTGCCTGCTCAACAATCGATTTTCCAATTTCCGTGACTTTTATCGGCTTTTTTGAACGGTCAAAAATTTTAACACTCAGTTCTTCTTCAAGTTTTTGAATCTGCATACTTAAAGTAGGCTGTGTTACAAAGCATTTCTCAGAAGCCAAAGTGAAGTTTTTATATGTAGCAACTGCTAAAACGTATTCTAATTGAGTTATTGTCATATCGTATATATATAATAGAGTTGATGTTTATTTTGATAAAGTGCAATTATAGTAAAAAGTTTTTAGATAAAAAAAGTCTATCGTGTTTAAGTTTGTAGTTTACCCTGAGCGACGCCGAAGGGAGTCGAAGGGTTAAAAGTTAGTATTGAGAGAAAATCAGAGGGGTCTGAGGTCTTACATCTAATGTCTGGCATCTAAACACAAAATAAATCAGCCTAAGGTTAGTATAATTGATTTTTTTTGGCAAAATTTGAATACTAACTTAAAATTCAATTCAATTGGAAGAGGTTGTTGAAATACTTGATATAATAGGTGTTTTTGTATTTGCTATATCGGGAGCACTAACCGCAATGAGAAAAAAGCTGGACTTGTTTGGTGTATTTATTATTGCTTTTGTAGCTGCTGTAGGTGGCGGGACTTTGCGTGATGCTCTTTTGGGAAGAGTTCCTGTTTTTTGGATGGTATATCCTGTTACAGTTTATGCAATAATGGTAGGCACTTTTGTTGCAATAGTTTTCAGGAAAATGTTAGGTTATTTGAGCAGAACTCTTTCTCTTTTTGATACAATCGGACTTGCAGTATTTACAATTATAGGTATAGAAATTGGAACCCAGTTTAATCTAAATCCTGTAATTATTTTAGCTCTTGGAGTAATGACCGGTTCTTTTGGAGGAGTGATAAGAGATGTTTTGGTAAATGAAATCCCATTAATATTTCACAAAGAGGTATACGCTACTGCATCATTGCTGGGAGGAATGGTTTATATGGGAGGACTTTATTTTAACCTGAACCTAATATGGAATCAGATACTCTCTATTTTTGTGGTAATAATTATCAGATCGTTGGCTGTTCATTATAGTTTGGCTTTACCCGGTATTTACCGAAAGGAAGAGGAGTAAAAACAAGTTCAAAGTCTAAAGTTCAAAGTCTAAA
>JBDLJM010000213.1 GCA_039714315.1 Bacteroidota bacterium
GCACTATCGCTTCAGCGGTTGCTCAGTGATATTATTCAACAGTTCATCGGCTAAGCCGAGACACGGTGCTCGCTGAACCTCCTTCGTCGGTTTGGGACTTTGCGCTACTCTGCGCTGTACTTTGCGGCACTTTGCGGTTAAAAACTTTAAGCTGCCAATGTTGAGTGATTGAGAGATGGAGAGATGGAGAGATGGAGAGATGTTTTATCCACGCAGGCAGGTTTCTTTTAGCTCATTTCATTGTTTAGTTGGTATAATATAACAGATGATAAAAGAGTTATAAATAACATCAAAAAAGTATTAAGTTTGAAGCAATAAATTATCTTACTGTTTAACTACCAAATTTAAAACCATGTACAGATTTTTATATAATTACTTTTCAAAAAGATTTCTATCTAAATGGGTGGTCTTAGTCTTTGATATACTGGCAGTAACCCCAATATTTTACATAGCTTATCTAATCAGATTTGGCTTTGATATATACGAGGTAGATAAACATATCAATATAATTCAGATAGCATTTATTACTGCTTTATATATACTATTCTATGTAATATTCCGTCCATATTCCGGTATAATAAGACATTCGGGTATAAAAGATGCTATAAAGATTATTAATGCGAGTGTATTGGCCGGTATTTTTACATTTGGTATTTCACTCTTTCTGATAAAATTTGAATTATATAATTCTGATATCATAATACCAAAAGGAGTTATAATAATTCATTCTCTTCTGGTATTGCTTGCTCTTATTGGCAGCAGGTTATTTGTTCGTAAAATATTTCAGCTTGCAAATAAAACAAGTGGCGAAGTTGTCAGAGTAGCAGTTTACGGTGCAGGATCGGCAGGAGTAATTACAAAAGACACCCTTCTTAGAGATAAAAAAATTAAGTATAAGATAACGTGCTTCATCGATGATAATAAAACCTTAAACGGGAAATACATGGATGGTGTTCAGGTAATAAAACCTGAGAAGGCATTTTCTGATGAGATGCTCGAAAAAAGCAATATTACTGAGGTTGTAATAGCTATCGAAAATTTGAATAACAGCCGAAAAAATGAAATTGTAGACATATGCCTGAATAAAAACCTTAAAGTCAGAACAATACCATCCGTAAAAAAATGGGTAAATGGCGAGCTCAGTCCAAATCAAATTCAGGAAGTTAATATTGAAGACCTGCTGGAAAGACAGACAATTGTAGTTAACAATAATTTCACAGATGAAGAACTACAGAACAAAGTAGTTTTGGTTACCGGGGCTGCAGGTTCTATTGGTAGTGAAATAGTAAGACAATTGATAAGCAAAAAAACTAAAAAAGTTTTGTTGTTCGAACAGTCGGAATCTCCACTACACGATTTTAGGATAGAATTGGGTACTGATTTAGCCAAAAAATATCCTGAAGTAGAGTTAGAATTTGTAATTGGAGACATAAGAAATAAAAACTTTGTACAGAAAATATTTGATTTACATAAGCCTGAAATAGTATTTCATGCTGCTGCTTACAAACATGTTCCTCTAATGGAAGAGTATCCGCAACAGGCTATATCAGCAAATGTGGAAGGGACAAAGAATGTTGCAGATGCTTCTGTAAAAACCGGAGTTGGCAAGTTTGTAATGGTTTCAACCGATAAAGCTGTTAACCCTACAAATGTTATGGGAGCCAGTAAACGAATTGCCGAAATTTATATTCAGGCATTAAATAAAAAACAGTCTAAAACCAAATTTATAACAACCCGCTTTGGTAATGTATTAGGATCTAACGGATCGGTAATTCCAATGTTTAAGAAACAGATTAAATCCGGTGGGCCTATTACTGTTACACATAAAGATATTACCAGATATTTTATGACTATTCCTGAGGCTTGTCAACTGGTACTTGAAGCAGGAGCAATGGGAAAAGGAGGTGAGATTTTCATCTTCGATATGGGTAAATCTGTCAAAATATTTGATGTCGCAAAAAAAATGATAAAACTGTCGGGCTACAATTACCCCGATGATATTGATATTGTATTTTCGGGACTGAGACCCGGAGAAAAACTTTATGAAGAGTTGTTAGCCTCAAAAGAAAACACTATTTCTACCTATCACCCTAAGATTATGGTAGCCAAAATCAGAGAAGTTAATTACACCGCCGTTAATGATGAAATTAACGATTTGTTACTCACCGTTGATGAAGGAGGATACGAAATTGTTAAAAAGATGAAACACATAGTTCCTGAGTTTATTAGTAATAACTCTAAATATGAGGAATTGGATAAGGAGCTTGTTAATAGTGTACTTTGAGACTGTGTGAGTTGTGAGGTGCTTGTTGCTAGTTGCTAGGTGCTTGTTGCTAGTTAAAGGTAGTTTTAACTTTTAAGACTCTTTCATCCCCGGAGGGAGGCCGTTGAGACGAACGGCCGTTCGTCTTTACTTCCCTTTATAGTCATAATCTGAACTGATGGAAGCTGTTTTATTCACGCAGGCAGGCCTCTTTTATCTTGTTTCTTTTATCTTTTATCTTTTATCTTTTTTTCTTGTTTCTTTAATCATTTATCTTTCTTCTACTATCTTTACACCTTTAAAAGAAACAGAACATGCTAAAACTAGACATCATAGCCGGAGCAAGGCCAAATTTCATGAAAATTGCTCCGATCATTTCAGAACTCGAAAAAGTATCAGACAAGATAGAATATAGATTAATCCATACCGGACAGCACTACGACAAGAAGATGTCCGGTAGTTTTTTTGAGCAGCTTGGTATTCCTGAGCCTCATGTAAATCTTGGAGCAGGAGGTGGTACTCAGGCGGAGCAGACTGCTATGATTATGCAGCGTTATGAAGCTCTTTTACTTGAAGAACCTGCCGATTGGGTTTTAGTAGTAGGTGATGTAACATCTACAATGGCATGTAGTATCGCCGCTAAGAAATTAAACATGGGAGTTATTCACGTTGAAGGAGGCATACGCTCAAACGATATTACTATGCCGGAGGAAATAAACCGCATGGTTACCGATTCTATTACCGATATTTTCTATACTACTTCGGAGGTGGCAAATGCAAACCTTAGAAAATTAGGTCATGAAGAAAGTAAGATTCGTTTTGTAGGTAATACTATGATCGATACTTTACTGAAAAATATGCCTCGTTTGACTAAACCGCAAGCGTGGGATGAAATAGGCTTAAAAGACAAAAAATATTTTGTTATGACCCTTCACAGGCCTGCCAACGTAGATGAAGAGACAAAACTAAAGGAGTTAATCGATGAAATAGTTAAGGGAGCCAACGGCATGCCAATAGTATTTCCGGTGCACCCCCGTACTGCTAAAATGCTTGAGGGAATTGGAATTAAGGCCGACAACCTTCATATGATAGAACCATTGGGCTACCTGGAATTCAATTACCTTGTTAAAAATGCTTTTGCAGTTGTTACAGATTCAGGGGGGATTACAGAAGAGACTACTGTGATGAAGGTTCCATGTATGACACTTAGAGATAATACTGAACGTCCCGAAACAATTACTATAGGTACAAATGAACTCGTTGGAACGGATCCTAAAAACGTATTCCCTTATATGAAGAAGTTGCATTCGGGAGAGTGGAAAACGGGAGAAATTCCGGAGCTTTGGGATGGTAAGACTGCGGCGCGGATTGTGGCGGATTTGTTGGGACTTTAGCTCGCTGGCACTCCGTTTTTCAACAGTTGCTCGCTGAACCTCCTTCGTCGGTTTGGGAGTTTGGGACTTTGAGACTGTGTGAAGGAGAGATGTTGAGATTGAGAGATGTTGAGATTGAGAGATGTTGAGATTGAGAGATGGAGTGATTGAGAGA
>JBDLJM010000214.1 GCA_039714315.1 Bacteroidota bacterium
CTGACTACCTATAAATTATAATGTTTCCCCCGCTTATATTTCCACCTTCTGTGCGACCAAAGCCAAAGTGCAGGTTCTTTTTTAATTATTTCTTCGAGCCAAACAAACAGTTTTTTTGTTATTTCATATTCCGGTTGTTCTTTTGGACTATCGGTTAACAATTCAACTTTGGCTCTGTAAAAACCTCTTTTTACTTTGTAAACTTCGGCTGTTACAATAACTGCATTTTTAGCCTTAGCCATTTGTTCGGTACCGAGGTGTACCGGAGTATTCTGATTAAGGAAGTGTAAATCGTATTTAACCTTTGATTTATGAGGGCTCTGATCGAAAATGAAACCGTAAAACTGGCCGTGATTTGGTTGGGTAATGATCTCTCTTACCGTAAATTTCATCGGTATAAGATGACATCCAAATTTTTCCCTGCTCTCTAATACTTTAGAGTTTAGAAATTTGTTGCGAACAGGTGCGTATATCACATTATACTGATCGAAGCCCGGTATTGTAAACGGAAAGCCGGCAGGGTATTCCCAATTGCCGTAATGCCCGGCAGCCAGCATTACGCTTCTGCCTCTTTTTGCCCATTTAGTTATTTCTTCAGGGTTGTCGATTATGAGTCTTTTTTCGAGTTCTTTTTTCGAGATAGTAAACATTTTGAGTGTTTCTATCATCTGATCAGAAAAGTTTTTATTGAAGTTTTTCCGTATTCTGTTTAATTCTTTTTCTGATTTTTCGGGAAATGAATTTCTGAGATTTTTCATTATCACCCCTTTTCTGTAACCAATAACATAGGTAATCACGAAATATAGAATATCCGAAATTCTATAAAGTATAAAAAAAGGCATCTTTGAAAAAAAGATGATTATTGCATAAAGTATCTTACTCCCCATAATCTATTTTCTTGCGACAAAATTATAATCTTTCTACTACATGTTTATGGTTGTGGCGAAAAAAATTATACTAAACTGAGATCTTCACTATTTATCCACCCTATTTTACCGTCAATGAGTTTAATTCTCATCCAGTCGTCAACCTGATCCAATACCAAAATTTCAGTTCCTTCATGGAGGATGAAACTATCTTCACTACTGTGGTTGGGAGCAACTTTAACATAGCAGTTTTCAGACATGATTACAGCTTCTTTGTTATTGTTTTCCCATGTATTTTGTTGGTGGGCTATTACAACCGAAGATATCATCACTACTAAAGCTGTTAAACTAACTACAAAGCTGAAACGTTTTAGTATTGATGAACTTCCGAAGTAATACAGTAAAAATGAAGAAGCACCCACAAATGCCAATACAACCGAAAATACAGCCCATTGATGTACTGTCATTATATTTGCCAGCCAGTTCCAGAATTTCACAAAAAATGTTTCAGGAACCTTTACGAACTTGTCAACGGTTTTTTGTCTTGCCATTTTTAGATTAAAAACAGCATCATCCATATTTGGATTTATTTTTATGGCCCTTTTGTAAAAAAGAATAGCAGGGGCAATCTCTTCAAGCTTATAATAACTATTGGCCATATTGTAGTATAAATCAGCCGACTGATATCCTGTACTGACAATCTCCTGATACTTTTTTAAGGCGTCTTCATATTTTTCCTGTTTGTACAGTGCATTTGCGTCATTAAATATTTCGTCAGGCGCTTGAGCAAAAGAGCTAAGCATTGTAAATATGGATAACAGAACTATTAATATGTTATTTTTCATCTGTATAATTTTAAGCCGCTAATGCGCGAATTTTTTAAGCCGCCTACCGTTTTTTATATTTTCTCTAAATCTGAAATTAACTCCGAAGCCTTATTATAAACATCATGTTTATCTGCTCCGCTAATACTTGGCGCATATCTGGCCATCTCGCATTCTGAAAGTAAATCCATCAATTCCTCAATTTTACCTTCTGAAGCTCCTTTATCCGTCAGAGTACTTTTAATATTCTCCTTATTCAACTCTGATTGCTCTAAACTAAGGCTATAAGCCAGATATTTGTACATCGACTGTATTACTGCCTCGTAAAATTTAGCATCGTCGTTTGTCTTTAAGGCTTCATTTGCTCCCGATAGCATCTTTTTGGCGATTTTACCCGCTTTTTTTCTACGGCTGCTTACTATATCTGCACTCGATTTTTTTTGTTGCTGATATATAAATACTATCATCGGAATAGCTATAAATGGAATAATAAGCAGAATGTAGAATAAGAAAGATCCAAAGAAACTATTTGTTCTTATCTCGCTAAATACAGCTTTGCTATGAATATATCTTATGTCTTTTCCAAGGAGTTGAACATCCGATTTACTGATAGAGTTACTTGTATCGCCGGCAGTACCAATTGGACTTTTACCTTTTGTTACGTCTATAGTAAAATCTTCACCTTTTAAGCTGATATATTTTTTCTTCGCAGGGTCGAAATATGAGAATTCCCATACAGGTATTTTATACTTGCCTTTATATCTGGGAATAATTATGTACTCTTCACTTATTCTTCCTGTCATTCCATTTGGTCCTAAACTGATCTTTTCATTATGTTTAGGATCGTAGGCTTCTAATTCTTCAGGAACATCAATTTTCTGAATATTAAAAAGCTTTAAGTTTCCGCTTCCTTTTACAATAGCTTTTAGTGTAATAGATTCATTTGCTTCAACAGTTGTTTTACTTGCGCTAACATTGAATTTATAGTCTCCTACAGCTCCGGTAAAACTCTTTGGCTTTCCTTCGGCCGGTAGTGCTTTTACATTTATTGTACGTTTTCCGGTGGATGTAGTATAATTGTATTGACGGGTCATTCGGTTGCCAAAGAAATCCAGTTTTCCTGTTGATATTTCCACAGGGATATCCAAAGTCATAGGTTCAATAACTAACTTTCCTGATTTTTGTGGAATTAAAACTGTTTTTTTCAGGGTTATACGCTGGTATAGTTCATCATTTAGATATTTTTTCTCAACATTATAACGTTGTGGTCTGTCGTAATCCTGACTCCAAAAACCATTGAACGAAGGAGATTCTAATATTTGCGGAGTATTGATGTTCATCTTGAAGTACAAATAATAAGTAGCTGTTACTTGTTGATTTACATAAGGATTGGATGAACTAAGTTCCAGTTTTAAATGTACATTTTCCGAAGCTAAAACTGAAGGGTCGTTTGAATCGGATGACTTTGGTTTTGCATTAGATTCTACAACTGTTATTGTAATTGGCTTTGTACGGTAAGTTATCCCGTCAACCTTGATTTTAGCTTCTCTGATTTTGAATTTGCCGACATTCTTTGGCATTAAGAAATATGAGTAGGTCTTATTGTAGCTCGACTTCCCGTTTACCCAACTTTGACTGACAGAAGTACTGGGGCCTCCTAAGAAGGCGAAATCAGAAAAATCGGGAGGAGTGATTTCTCCTGTTTTTTTGTTTATGTTGAAATCAATTCGGAATTTCTCAAATTTGCCAATAGTTTTTTTGGTAACAACCGCATTAAATTCCACATCCTGAGCGAATATATTCGCAACAGAGATAAATAATGTTAGTATTAGCAACTTTAGTCGCATGTTCTATGATTTTGTTTCACGCAAAGCTCGCAAAGTTATTCGCAAAGGCGCAAAGTTTTTTATAAATTATATTAATATCGTTATATAGTTCTTTTCTTGAAAATTTAATTTACCAGTCTTTCTCACTCTTAATCTTCTTACCTTTTACCTTCTTTGCATTTACTTTTTTCTGGGTTTCATTTTCCTGGTTCTTTAAGGCTTCCAGAAGTCGTTGCATGTCTTCCTTTGAAATTTGCCCTTTTACCTGCTGTTGCTCCTGATTTTTACCCTGG
>JBDLJM010000215.1 GCA_039714315.1 Bacteroidota bacterium
CAGGATGAGTTATTTAAAGCCGATTCGAAATGGAAAAGAGAAGTACATTTTGTAGCCGAAGACGGAGCTGTACTAAAAAGTACTTTAAGTTATTCTGATAGCGACATGCAGGTGAACTTTGATTTACCCGAAGGATTCTCTAAACAAAAGCAATACGCAATGCAGTTGGTTAATGTACCTGTCCGCGAAAGCACAGCTATCGATTCTAATGTAGAAAAAACGGAAAAAGATATGTCGGCAGGAGAATCGGAAATTATTGTAACAACGCAAAAGGCCGAAGGTGTACTTGAACAGCTCGAAGAAAAGGTAATTTATTCAATGAACCTAAAAAGTAGCCAATATGAAACTTTTGGAGAGAAGGTTGATGCCATGAAATATTCGAATATGTTTAAAAGGAGCTATTTCAGCAATAGTGGTGCAGAGTTTACCGGCTTAAGAGAAATAGGGACTGCTTATTACACTGATGAGTATTTTAGTGAAAGGGAGCTCGATATCAACAGGCCTTTGGTAGTATTTGAGGAAGCATTACAAAGTAAGTGGTATAAGGATAAAATATATCCCGAAATGTATGAGCTGGCGCAGGATCTGGGATTAGAGCACAGGTTTAGAGACCCCGAAATAATGGGTTATGTTCCCTTTAAGAAAGTGGTGGTTTTACGTCAGTTAAACGGGAAATTCAGAATTTCCGACCAGATAAACTGGGAAGCAAAAGATGATTACACCGATTTTGAGAACCAGGCAGCAGCTTTGTGGAATAATCAGGGTAAAGCAAAAGCCAAGAAGCTTCTGGAAATGGAAAGAGTACCTGATTACAGAGCAGGAGAATATCCGGTAAAAGTAAAATATGTTTTACCCGGCAGCAATGAAGTTACATCGAGTAAAACTATTAATATCAAATCAATATAACCGAATATTATTTAAACTATAATAGTAAGGTATTGTAGAAAATATGATGATAAAAATGAATAAGCGTAAAATATATATAACATTAGTTTTTTTAGCAGCATCCATCTTTGGATTTTCCCAGGAAAAGATTGAACTAAAGCTGGTAGCTAAGTCAACAGAGAATTCAATTATTCTGCGTTGGGCTCCTGCTGATGCCAACTCCTGGCAGTTAAATAACAAATATGGAGTGAAAATTGAAAGATATACCTTAAAACGCAATAATGTTTTTCTCGATAAACCTGAAAAGCAATTGCTGACATTCGCTCCCTTGAAACCTGCTGAACTGAAGTATTGGGAACAGGATGTTGAAAAGGATGATTATGTGGCAATATCTGCACAGTCGATCTATGGTGAAGAGTTTGAGTTAAGCAGCTCCAATGATATTTCAAGCATTCTGGACAGGAACTCCGAAATGCAAAACAGGTTTTCGTTTGCACTGCTCGCCTGCGATATTTCGGCGCGGGCCGCTGAATTGTCAGGATTGCGTTACGAAGATAAGACGGCTAAAAAA
Organism: Bacteroidota bacterium; assembly: GCA_039714315.1. Taxonomy (NCBI): domain Bacteria; kingdom Pseudomonadati; phylum Bacteroidota; species Bacteroidota bacterium. The sequence goes on from JBDLJM010000215.1 coordinate 1,457, forward strand.
GGGGAGGTGTACCTTTACAAAGTAATATCCGAAATAAAAGATCCCTCATATACGGTTGAAGAAGTAACTGCTTATTTAGGATTAGAAGATTATGAGCCACTGGGTATGGCCCCTGAAATATCGGCAAAACTAAATGGAGAGGCAGCAGAGTTGCAGTGGAGCCATTATTATCATAAACGTATTTTTATAGCTTACTACATAGAGCGTTCGGAAGACGGAACAAACTTTAAACGAATCAATGAAACTCCGTTTACGGTATTGGATGTAGAGAAAAATAATTACATAATGCAACGTGTGGAGCAGCTGCCTGACTTTGAAAAGGAATATTACTTCAGGATAAAGGGAATAGATGCATTTGGTGATATTTCGCCGGGTTCGAATGTTATTAAGGTAAAAGGAGAGGCAATATATACCGTTTCAGCCCAGATAAATGATAAATTTATCGACAGTGAAAATAATGCAGTTATAAAATGGCAAATAGAAAACGGTAAAGCCGAAGATGTTGAGGCATTTGTGGTTGAAAGAGCATTTGATATAAAAGGTAATTTTGCTATTATTTCAGACAGTTTGAATTTCAAAGAGAATTCATATACCGATACCAATTCATCTTCTTCGAATTATTACCGGGTAAAAACAATATCAAAATCGGGGGAGGTAAAAAAGTCTTTTCCCGTATTATTGCAGCCTGCCGACTCGGTTGCCCCCGGAGCACCGGTAAATCTTAAGGCCGTTGTTTCTAAAAAAGGTATTGTAAAACTTGGCTGGAACAAAGGAAAAGAAGCAGACTTACTTGGATATAGAGTGTACCGTTCACGTGATAAAAATGGAGAATTCCAGCAAATAACAAAAAAGTCAATTGATATAAATTCCTATTCCGATACTTTAAATCTCGGTTCGCTTGATAAGCATTACTGGTATAAAGTTACAGCCGAAGATAACAGGTATAATACATCGGAGTATTCTGAAATAATACACGTGATAAAACCCGATACTATTGCTCCGTCATCGCCTGTATTTACAAAAGCTATTGCCAAAAGAGAGTCAAATCATCTGCAGTGGGTTGTAAGCGGCAGCGATTTGGGAAGTATAAAATTATACAGAAAATCAAAGGAAAAAGCCGAATGGAGTTTGCTGAAAACCTATTCACCTGTTGACAGCATGATTGTTGACGATATAGATATAAAAAACGGAACAAAATACTATTACACGCTTTCTGCAACCGACAGTTCCGGTAATGAGTCGATACCCGGAAAAGCTGTTTCGTTGACGGCCAATATTGAAAACGGTGAAGATTTTATTAAAGACCTAAAAGCAGAAGTTAAACGTAACCAGGGAAGAATTGAACTGACCTGGAAAAACAGTGAGGAGAATATTGAAATTTCCTTGTACAGGCTTGTAAACGATGGGAAACCGTCGTTGATAAAAAAACTTGAAGATGCAAGTGCTTTTATGGATGCGGAAGTTAAAATGGGGAATAGCTATAAATATTTTCTAAAGGTTACTGCATTTGGGAATAATAAAGCTCGGTGGGTTGAAACGGGTGTTTTTAATTTTTAAAGGTATTTTGTTATGAGAAATATATTTACTTTTTTACTTACATTAATTGTATCTGCCAGTTCTTTTGCACAACAGGATTATTACGGACCTACAGAAGTGTATCCTAATTGTGAATATCGTTATGATTTTCTTTTCCATAATGAAAATTGTACTAGAACTGTTGATGTAGACTTACATGGAGGTGGAAGTGAATTGGATAGTTTGAAAATATACAATGATGTAAGATCAGAAAGAATAGTCGCTTATGTAAAGTGGAGTACCGAGGGAGCAAAAACCTTTATTTTTAATAGACAAGAAGGGTGTGATCCGGATCCTCAAAGCGTAAATATGGTGGGAATACCTCTTGATATAACAATGAAAATATCAAGCGCTAATTTTACATTAAGCGCACCAAATATATTAGAGTTAGAAACCGGGTTAATTTGTAAGGGTAGTGATTCTCCCATAACGATAGCCGCTTATTATCCATCATCGGATAATAAGGGAGATTTGCAGAGTTTAATTGACAGAAGGGTCATAGATTTTAATATAGAGTATTCTGATAATAAAATTGACTGGATATCTGCAACCGGAGGTTATGAAAGAGGACAATTTTTAGATAGTAAATATATTGTTAAGGCAAACTTATCTAAACTTCCGGATAATTTTACCGGGGATACATTTTATTACCGGGTGAAATCAAAAGTTAGTGATGCCTGTGATTCAAGTCAGTATATGGCAACGAGCAGTATCAAAAGCGAAGCAATATTTCCCCAACCTCCCTTCACATCCTCAAACATAGA
>JBDLJM010000216.1 GCA_039714315.1 Bacteroidota bacterium
CCTTCTATCCCAATGAATTTTGGGAGAATCAACATCAGTGGAATTAAGAATATCACCTGTCGAGCCAATGTTAAAAGCAATGCCGGCTTGGCCTTTCCGATTGCCTGAAAAAATGACGCGCCCAACATCTGAATTCCTACCAGAGGAATTACAATAATTACAATTACCAAATATCTTGATCCCGGTATAATCAGAGCCTCATCATTTGTGAAAATTTCGAAGACCTCTCGCGGGAAAACTGACATTACAAACAAACTTATACTTCCGAGGATAAAAGCAGAGATAAAGGATATTTTTATCACCTTTAGTACTCTGTCATAATTCTCAGCTCCAAAATTATAACCCAGTATCGGCAGGAAGCCCTGTATTAATCCTATCATTGGAAAAACCGACATCATCATCACTCTGTTCAGAATACCGTATGCTGCCACATCTACTTCGCTGCCGTAAACCATAAGACTGTGGTTTATAAATATAGCTATTATACTTGCAGAACCCTGTCTGGCAAATGATGATGAACCTATTCCAATAACTTCTTTTACAGTGTCTACATTAAGCTTTAAATATTGAAGTTTAATAACTACTGAGCTTTTACCTGATCCAATAAAATAATATGCAATGAAAATAAATGTCAGAATTTGGGCAATAAGTGTAGCCCATGCAGCTCCTGAAATTCCCCAACTGAGCCAGATAATAAATATATAATCCATCACCAGATTCAATACCGAAGAAACCAGCATAACTATCATCGACATTCTGGCATTACCTTCCGATCGGATAATGTTGTTGCCTGCCATGGAAAGTCCGAGGAAAGGAGTTCCGGCCAAAACTATCAGGTAGTATTCTTTCGCATAGGGGAAAATTTCTCCATCGGCACCGAATAACATCAAAACTGTATCGGGGAAAATATAACCAATTAGTGTAAACAGTACCGTAAATGTAAAGGTGAGCATTAGCAAATTCCCGAAAACAGTATTGGCTTTATCTGCTTGATTTGCTCCAAGGTAACGCGATATCAGAGATGATCCTCCAACACCCAGTGCCATACCAACAGCAGCAATCAGCATTGTTATAGGCATAACAATTGCCAGTCCTCCAATTGCCATGGATCCTACAAATCTCGCAACAAAAATGGTGTCTATAACATTATAGAGAACCATTACCATCATTCCTATTGTGGCGGGAACAGACAGTTTTAGCAACAAGCTTCCTATGTTGAGTTTTCCTAATTCGTCGGTATGTGCTTGAACTTTTGCCAAAAAAGAATATTATGTTTTTCGCTCCACTTTTGGGGTGTTATGTGATTGATTTTCAGTAGTAGGCTAAGTTAGTGCAATAAAAGTTAATTATTACACAATTTCTCTATTTGCTCCTTCATGGTTTCGAAACTCACGCCCCCTACAATTTTATCAACCAGCATTCCATCTTTATCTATGATTAACTGAGTAGGAAAAGAAGATATTTTCTGGGCGTCAACAAAATTGCTTCCGTTAGGAATTAGCTTGTACTTAAACGGGTGCATATAAGTGAAATTTTCAACCTCATCTTCGTTATTTAGCGAAACACCGATGAAAACAACATTTCTGTCGCTGTACTCATCTACCAATTTATTAAGTTCAGGAATTTCTTTTTTACATGGTGGGCAAGATGAAAACCAAAAGTTAAACACAACTATACTTCCTTCCAGATCCTTACTATTCCATACATCACCGTTGATATCGGTAAGTTCGAATTTAATTTTGCTTTTTGGAGTGTTTTCATCTGATCCGAAAACGAACAAACTTAAAGAAGATAAGATTAGGGCTAAAGTAAAGATAAATGGAGCCTTCTTTATCAGGACAGGTACTTTGGATTGCATAAGAGTATATTTTTTGAGGCGCAAATATAGATAAACTTTGTATAAAAAAAACAGGCTGATTAAGTTCGCTATTTGCGAATTTTATACTATTTTTGCATCAATAACCCGGATTATGAATAATATAGTTGCTAAAAGAACTCTGACTGAATTTTGGAAAAAATACCCTGATTCTGAAAAACCACTAAGACATTGGTACAACAATGCATTAAAATCCAAGTGGATGAATTTTTCAGATATAAAAAAAGATTATGGTTCAGCTGATATTGTTGCAGATAGCAGGGTTATATTCAATATTGACGGTAATAAATATCGCCTAATAGTTAAATTCAACTTTTTAATGAGTTGGGGATGGATAAGGTTCATTGGGACACACGGGGAATATGACAAGATTAATCCTAAAACAATTTAATCATGGTAGCAGATAAGATTATTAAAACCGAAAAAGAATATGAAGATGCTTTAAGAGCATTAGAGGGTGTTTTTGATGCAAAACCCGGAACATCTGAAGCTGAGAAAGCAGAACTGTTAGTATTCTTAATTTCTAAATATGAAGATGAAAAATACCCTATTCCTGAAGTAGAACCTGTTGAAGCAATTAAATTTGTAATGGAAGCAAAAGGACTAAAACAGAAAGATTTGATTCCTATATTCGGCAGTAAAAGTCTGGTAAGTGAGGTACTTAACAAAAAACGTGATTTAACTCTGAAAATAATAAAATCATTACACGAAAATCTTAATATTCCTTATGAATTACTGATTGCATAATCTGCATCAAAACAATTCCAGTTGTTCTGTGTTTTGATTTTGAGATTCAAGCTGCAAAAGCCTTTTCTTAACATTCAGTCCTCCTGCATAACCTACGAGTTCGCCTTTGCTGCCTATAATTCGGTGGCAGGGAATAATAATAGCAATTGCATTTGCCCCGTTTGCAGAAGCTACAGCCCTAATTGCTTTTTCGTTTTTAAGTTTTTTAGACAGGCCTAAGTATGTATCTGTTTTGCCGTATGGCACTTTCATCAATTCTTCCCATACTGATTTTTGAAAATCACTGCCTGCGAATGCTATGGGGATATTGAACTCTTCGCGTTTCCCATCAAAATACTCTTCGAACTGCGAAATAGTATTTTCTATTACTTCTGAAGACTCTTCAATATATTCGGCATCGAAATACTTCTTAATTCTTGAATCAATTGTAGTTCGCATTCTGCGGTAACGCCAGTCGGCCAGGCACAGTTTACCATTGAATGAGCCGAGGATTATTTCTCCTACCGGCGATTTGTAGTATTGTATGTTGATTTGTTCTGAAGTCATATAATTTATCAAAGTTACAAAGAGTCAGGCAGGAAAGAGGAAAGAAAAAAGATAAAAGATAAAAGAAAAAAGAGAAAGCGACGAAGGAGCTTCAGCGAGCAACTGTTGAAAAATAGAGTGCCAGCGAGCTAAAAGGAAAAAGAGGAAAGCCTGCTACGATCTGCGTGGGCAAAAGCATGCCCTGAGCTGAGTAGAAGGGGGAAAAGTTTTGACACACAGTTTGCAGAAAGCAACAGCTAATATCAATTGAATATAAAATAACCGCAACGTAACGCGAAGTTTTACGCAATGTATCGCAGAGGTTTATTTGTTTTTAAGGTGCAGACCCCGAAATGTAATTTTCGAACTGCTATACCGGGCAAAGCTATAGCGGAGAGCCTGTCTGCCAATCCAGGCAGGCCGGAAATAGCGCCAAAAAAGATCTGGAATACTTTAATTAATATCAAATGATCTTCCGAACTGTGTCAGAACCCCATTTAAAAAATAAAATAACCTTTTGAACTATATTGGAAAGCAGAAAAATAAAAAAATGATCTTCCGACCTAAATCGGAGCCCCATTTTTAAAA
>JBDLJM010000217.1 GCA_039714315.1 Bacteroidota bacterium
CATTTCCCTCCATCTCACAATCTTCGAATTGACTTCGTCGAACCTAAAGGTTTCTCCACTTCACTGCGTTTAGCTTCGCTGATTCTAAATAATTCGGTCGAGATAACGATAAATTAATTGCGACACAATCTGTCAACAACCACCGCTCAGGGTAAACTTTTATCTTTTTATCTTTTATCTTTTATCTTTTCTCTTTTGTCTTTTCTCTTTTGTCTTTTCTCTTTCCTGCCTGACTGAGTCACGCAGGCAGGTGTCTTTTGTCTTTAAACTTAATTTTTCTCATCATGAAAAAGAAATATCAACTTTATGATATTTTTAACATTATTTATATAGTTTATCTAAAAAAACGAACACTTTAACTTTTAACTCGCTGACAATCAATAGAATTGTCCTTTATTTGTAAATAATTTTCACATTTTATTAAGATATATTTTCACAACTATAATATATAATTGCAGCCGAAAATTAAATCTAAAGTAGATCAAAACCATGATTATGAAGCATCTAAAGTATTTTGTAATATTATTTATAGGATTGGCTATCAGTTTTCAGTCTTATGCACAAAAATCAAAAGCTCCAAAAAACTGGCAGCACCTAAATTATGCTGATGATGGTATTTACGGAGTAGCTACCGACAAAGCTTATGAAGAACTCCTCAAAGGCAAGCAAGGAGAGAAAGTTATTGTTGCCGTAATAGACAGTGGTACAGATACTAATCACGACGACTTAAAAGGTGTCCTTTGGAGCAATAACAATGAAATTGCCGGGAACGGTATCGACGATGACGGAAACGGATATATTGACGATGTAAACGGATGGAGCTTTCTTGGATGTGAAGGAATAGACGTTTATGAAGAAACTCTTGAATTAACCCGTTTATACGCTATGTATTCTAAAGAGTTTGAAGATAAAGACATCAAGAATTTATCTAGAAAAGAGAAAAAAGAATATAAAAAATATCAGGAGATAAAAACTGCCTTTGAAAAGGAAAGATCCAAAACTCAAAAACAATATGATCGTTACAAGTCTAAGATTAGCAGCCTTGAAAGAAATTACAAATTAATATCATCCTACCTGAACAAAGATGATTTTAAATATACTGATTTAAAATCTATTACATCTCAGGACTCTATTATACAATACGGAAAAACAAAATTTGAAAGAATACTACAACGCGACACTGCAACTTCAGCTGACATAGTTGTTGCAAAAATCAACAAAAAAAGCGAGAAGTATTATAACTATTTAGCCGAAAAACTTAATTACCACCTGAACTACGAATGGTATCCAAGAGCCGAAAAAGGTTATAATGAATCTGATTTTAATAATTTCATATACGGAAGCAACTCCTATCTGGCCGGGGGGAACAGTAATGGACACGGAACACATTGTGCAGGAATTATAGCCGCCGACAGAAACAATGACATCGGAATGAACGGAGTTGCCAATAATGTTGAAATAATGACTATAAGAGCTGTTCCTAACGGGGATGAGCATGATAGAGATATTGCTGCAGCAATGAGATATGCTGCCGACAATGGAGCACGAATTATTAGCATGAGCTACGGTAAAGCATATTCATATAATAAAAAAGTAGTTGATGATGCTATTGAATATGCTGTTAATAAAGGTGTTCTTTTTGTTCATGCAGCAGGAAACGACAGTAAAAATATTGACATTGAAAACAACTTCCCGAATGTAAAAAACTCAGGTAAAAGTGCAAAAGCATGGATTGAAGTAGGAGCCTCTTCATGGAAAACAGGTGTAAGTCTGCCTGCCGTATTTTCGAATTATGGAAAGGAAAGTGTTGATATATTTGCTCCGGGAGTAGATATCTATTCTACAGTTCCATCGAGCGATTACGACACATATAGCGGAACATCAATGGCTGCTCCGGTTGTTACCGGTGTTGCAGCTTTGGTAATGAGCTATTACCCCAATTTAAGTGCAAAAGAAGTTAAAAAGATTTTAATGAAATCTGTAACCGAACTTAAGGATTTAAGGGTTAAAATTCCTAGCAACGGTAAAAACGGGATTGCCGAAAGGGGTAATTTCGGAGAACTCTCTAAATCGGGAGGAATAGTAAATGCTTATGAAGCACTTAAACTGGCCGAAAAAAAGTCAAAATAACAACACATAATATTAGAAATAAGAGGGCGTTTTTTTATGAAGAACGCCCTCTTAATTTTTGATATATATCAAATATAGTGGGTAGATCGTTTAAGATGTAATCCCCTCTTGAGGGTAAAAAAATATCGCCTTCTATAAACGACACAGCTCTCTATAAATTTTAAGATAATTTTATTATTACATTCTAAAGGCTTTTGTAAATTGCTGAAGCTAATCATTATCGGAATAGCTATTTACATGCTAAATAAACATAATAAGCTTTAGCCGAAAATTTATGTATACTTACATCAAGGAAAACTCAACAATTGCCTGGCGTTCTATAAAAGGGCAACCCCTGAGAACGATATTAACAGTTTTGATAATTGCATTTGGAATTATGGCATTGGTCGGAATACTGACTGCTGTTTCCTCTATGAAGTCATCAATATCTGAGAGTTTCGCCACAATGGGATCAAATACCTTTACTATTCAAAATAAAGGTATGACTATCAGAATTAACAATAAAACCATAAGACCTAAAGATAATCCTATTATTACTTTTGGAGAAGCCAAAAAGTTCAAAGAAAAATTTATTTCAGAATCTACAGCCTCCGTATTTTTTATAGCTGCCGGAAGTGGTACTTTGAAATATAAAGAGAAAAAAACTAATCCAAACATTGCCATATGGGCAGGAGATGAAAACTATTTAAACACTGCCGGTTTTGAAATAGAAAAAGGCAGAGCCATATCAAAACAGGATATTGAAAACAATGCTCATGTGGTGGTTTTAGGACAGGAAACCTCATCTACCTTAATGAAAAAAGCAAATCCTATAGGAAAAATAATCTCTATCAGAGGTGAAAAGTTTAAGGTTATAGGACTGACAAAGAATAAAGGATCGGGCATGAACTTCGGAGGAGACAGATCTGCTTTTATTCCTGTGAGTACAGCACGTTCAACATTTTCCAGGCCCAATTTAAGCTTCGATATTAATGTGCAGGCAGCAGATAAATTCAACTTAGATGCATCTATAGGAAAAGCTACAGCAGTGATGCGTTCAGTTAGGAAACTCAACCCAAAACAAGAAGACAACTTTAATATAACAAAGAGTGACAGCTTATCAAAAATGATAATAGACCTTACTTCTCAATTTACAATTGCAGCAATCTTTATTGGTACAATAACACTGTTTGGTGCATCTATTGCACTTATGAATATTATGCTGGTTTCAGTTACCGAGCGTACTAAAGAAGTAGGAGTTAGAAAAGCTGTTGGAGCCAATAGAGCTACAATCGCATATCAATTCTTATTTGAAGCAATTCTAATCGGTCAAATTGGTGGCCTATTGGGTATTATATTCGGGGTTGGTGCAGGAAATGGAATTGCTGCTTTGCTGGAAACTAAATTTATTATGCCCTGGCTCGAAATAATAATGGCCATTATATTAACATTTGTGGTAGGTGTAATTTCAGGACTTTATCCGGCTATAAAAGCATCACGTCTTGACCCTATTGACGCTTTGAGGTATGAATGAGTACTTGGAGTTATGAGTACTTTAACTCTAG